>JAMOMM010000547.1 GCA_027067085.1 Hyphomicrobiales bacterium | reverse complement strand
TATCAAGCAGCCCCAATAACCGCAACGCAGCCTGTCTGGTTTTTACAACTGGTGTGGGGCGCATTGATTGGCTGGTTTATATTTGATGAAAGTGTCGACCCTTATGTTTTAGCTGGCGCAGGCATCATCATCACCGCTGTCACGTACATTTCACACAGAGAGGCCAGACGTGAGGCAAAGCGTGAGGCAACATCAACAAAACACAAAAAAGCTACCTAAAGGCGGCAATCATCACCGCATAGAGCGTTGTTCTAGAAACAGTTATGGATATATTTTTTCAGACTAATAGGTTGCAAACGCACCCATTTACCCTTCTTTTTCTTATACACAATCATCGTGCCTTTTGTGCACATATGATACCAGCGGCCATAAAAATATTTCATACCGCGACAGCCCGGTAAATTTGATTCACGAATACTAGAATCGCCAACAAATTTGCCCTTGCGCATTTTCACATCCATTGAACGGCCCTTAAATGAGCCACCAACGATTTTGATTTTACAATCGACCGTTTGCGCTTGGGCCACACTCGCACCAACAAGGCTTGTTGAAATTGCCAACATCAAAGAAAAAACAACTGCTTTACGTTTCACGGTAAAATCCCCATTAAAAAATATTGCACCCAGCCAAAAACACTCTAGCTGGATACAACACAAACTGCGATGAAATTATGGCACCCATACAATTATGGCACCTAAACAATAGAGATGCGATTATCCCGTGACCACCCTAAGATGAAACGATTTTGGCCGTGTCAGAGATTCATAACCGATCGACGACAATGTGCACCCACGCCCCGTATCTTTACAGCCTGTCCATGCCAAGGCTGGATCAAGATAATCACAACGGTTCATAAACACTGTACCCGTTTCAAGCTCTTGACCAATTTCACGCGCTGCATCCACATCTTTCGTCCAAATCGAGGCGGTTAGACCAAAGGGTGAATCATTCATCAATTTGATGGCTTCTTCATCACCAGACACTTTCATAATCCCAACCACAGGGCCAAAGCTCTCATCCATCATCACCGACATAGAATGATCGACATTGGTGAGCACTTGCGGCGCTAAATAAGCCGACCCCATGCCCTTATCAGCAGGAAAATCTGCCGCATCAATATGCGCCGTTGCCCCTGCTTTAACCGCATCTTCAATTTGAGTGCGAACAAAGTCGGCAGCCGATGATTTAATCAGCGGTCCAAGCGTTGTCTCTTCATCCATCGGATCGCCCAATTTATAAGACTTCACCATCTCAACAAAAGCAGGCACAAATTCATCCCAGACGCTAGCGTCCACATAAATTCGCTCGATGCCACAGCATGATTGGCCCGAATTAAAAAAAGCCCCATCAACAATATTTTCCACCGCAAACGCCACATCGGCATCAGCGCGCACATAAGCAGGGTCCTTGCCACCAAGCTCTAATCCAACAGGAATAAATTGCTCGGCTGCTGCTTGTTCAATCTGACGACCTGCAGGTACAGAACCTGTAAAGCACACCATATCAACTTTGCCGCTGCCGATCACATCCGCGGTTTGATCGTGCGATAAAATCAAATGCTGAAACACACCGTCTGGCAAACCAGCCGCTGCAAAGGCCTTTTCAAACCGTTCGCCAATAATCAGCGTTGCCGATGAATGTTTAAGGATAGAAACGTTACCCGCCATGAGCGCAGGAATGATTGAGTTCACCGCCGTCATAAACGGAAAATTCCATGGGGCAATGGTAAACACCACGCCCAAAGCTTCGCGCTCAATCGAACGCTCAAAGCCTTCTTTGTCACCAGGGTTCACAGATGCCAATGCCTGATCGGCAATTGAAATCATATAGCGAGCCCGTTCTTCAAAACCGCCCACTTCACCCGCGCCATAACGGATTGGACGACCCATAGAAATAGCCAGCTCTTTACCAATCTCATCCTTCATCGACACCATAGCATCAACAACGGCCGTGCAATATTTAGCTCGCTGCGCAATACTCAATTTGCGCCAAGATTTTTGCGCTGCTTTCGCTTTATCTAATGCTGCCGCGATTTGCTCAGCTGTTGCAACATCACGTTCTGCAAACACTTTTCCATCACCTGGAGAAACACATTTCACCATTTTATTGTCACCACTTCTATAAATATAATTTGTAAAAATTCAGATCAAAACCAATGAAGCCTAGGCTTTAAATGATCTCGAAATATCGTTTCAATTCCCAATCGGTAATGGCCTTGCGGAACTCGCGCTCTTCCCATTCTCGCGTTGCGCCATAATGTTCGACAAACTCATCGCCAAACATTTCACGCGCCGCTTTTGATGCTTTAAGCGCTGTTGCTGCTTCCATCAAAGTGCGCGGCAATTGTAGCTCGTCCGAAAACGTTTTATCATAAGATGAGCCAACAACCTCTTCCACGGGTTCAATCTTGTTTTCAATACCCCACAAACCAGAACCAAGTGCGGCTGAAAGCGCCACATAGGGGTTAATATCTGCCGCCGCAATACGATATTCCACCCGCTGCGAATTTTGAGAACCGGGAATTGCACGAATAGCGCAGGTACGGTTTTCAACGCCCCAACTAGCTTCAGTCGGTGCCCAAAACCCCGGAATAAGCCGCGAGTACGAATTAACCGTACACGCCACCATGGCTAAAAATTGTGGCATCAGTTTTTGTTGACCACCAATAAACCAGCGCATTTTATCAGACATATTATTGTCTTTGCTATCATCATAAAACGCCGAGCTACCATCATCATTTTTAAGCGAAATATGAATATGGCCTGATTGGCCCGGATAATCAGGCGACCACTTAGCCATGAACGTGGCCATCATACCTTGCCGCGCTAACATAATTTTAGTGTAGGTTTTAAACAACGCTGCCTTATCGCCTGCATCGAGTAAATCACAATAAGCCAACGCCGCTTCAAGCACACCCGGTCCCGTTTCCGTATGCAAGCCTTCAATTGGAAAGTCCATATCCTCTGACAGCTGTAAAAGGTCTTCATAAACTTCCGAAAATTCGGCCGCTCGCAACATTGAATAACCAAAATTACCCGGTGAAATAGGCTCAAGATCATTAAAGTTTTTCTCACGAATAGATTTTGAATCTTCGTTAAAAACAAAGAACTCAAACTCACAACTACCAAAAGCCGACAAGCCCATCTCGTTGGCTTTTTTCATCACCTTGCGCAGTGTTCCGCGCGGGCAAACCTTTTCAGCCTCATCCGTAAATTCAGCCAAAAACAACAATGTGTTTTCTTCAAACGGCAACTCGCGGCAGGTTTCTGGAATAATCCGCAACGGCGCATCAGGATAACCCGTGTGCCAGCCCGTATATTTTACATTGTCATAAAGCTGGTCATTGCTGTCCCAACCCAAAACCACATCGCAAAATGCAAAGCCTTTATCCAATGAAGAAAAAAACTTTTCGCGGCTCATATATTTGCCGCGCATAATACCATCAGCATCAAAAAAGCCAATTTTGATATTCTTGATGCCGCGCTCATTAACAATGGCTTTTGCATCTTCAACTGTTTTAATTCCAAGACCTGACAAGACCTGTCTCCCTAAACTGTTTTAAGCGAATTCATCGCTGCTTTTATTGTCTCAACCAATTTATTTGCATAGTGCTTTTGCGATGTTTCATCGTCAATAAGATCATTCCTGATCTCCACCATAACATTTAAAATTTCTGTTTTATTCGTATGCAGTTGCAACGTATGAGTTACACCGTCCTGCGGCCCGTAAGGGTCATTACGTGCAACTTTTATAGTCTCATCAAATTTGTTGTTTGCCAACATTACATCAGCCAAACGTGCATCCTCATCGTGCAAAATACCAACACCAACATCGCGAGTTTGCCCGCGATAAATTGGCGTAAAACTATGCACCGTAATCAATACAGGGTTTTCTCGATTTTCAAGCTGCTTGCTAACCGCTGCGTGAAATGGCTCATAGATATGAGCTGTACGCCACAATTTTTCTTCAACTGATAAGTTTTCATTGCCTGAAATTTTCGTATTTTCAGAAATTACCCGCATCGCATCAACAGAAGTTGGTGGCCGATTACAATCATAAACCAAACGGGAATATCGCTGTAGCACCAAAGGACTGTCAAGCTGGCGTGCAACCTCACTCGCCACGCTAGCGGCCCCGGGGTCCCAAGCCACATGGCTTTCAAGTTCAGCCTCGTTAAGCCCCAAATTTCCCAATTCTTGCGGAAGTTCCCTACCGCCATGCTCACATACAATGACAAACCGACCTTGACGCTCACCACCTTGTAAAATCACGGCATCGCCTTTGTCTGTTTGCAATTGATTGAGCGCAAGCGCAGCAAGGTTCATTTAACATTCCTGTTGGAAAATAAGTGTTCTTGATCGATTATTTTCAGACCGATAGCCCATTGTCAAATAAATTACAATTATTTCCTCTATTGCAGTTCAACCACAAAACTTGCCATAACAGAGACTTCATGACGGATTTTCAGCAAAAACAGATAGTGTGGGCAGATGGCAAGCGATATAAATGCGACAATTTCAGAAATCATCCGTGCACGTTATGCAGAATTAACGCGTAAAGAGCGTAAATTTGCCGACACCCTTTTAGCCAATTACCCAGTTGCTGGCTTAGCAAGCATTACTGAAGTGGCCAAAAAGGCAGGTGTTTCTACACCAACTGTCTTGCGGACTGCTAAAAAGCTAGGTTTCAAAGGCTTCCCAGGTTTTCAATCAACCTTGCGCGCAGAACTAGCCCAAACCCTATCAAGCCCAATTACCAAACACGAACAATGGGCCGATGAAGCCCCTGCCGAACATATTCTTAATCAATTTGCCAGCGCAACCATGGAAAACCTATCGTCTTCTTTGCGCCAAATCGATCATCACACTTTTGATAAAATATCAAAACTCCTTGCCGATGAAGACCGAAAAATTGCTATTGTTGGCGGTCGCTTGTCCCACACATTAGCAGACTCACTGGCCACCCACCTCCAAATCATCCGTGATGATGTTACTTTACTTTCAGCTTCGCCATCTCGCTGGCCACACCACCTTTTGAGCATGAACAAAGGTGATATTTTAGTCATTTTTGATGT
>JAMOMM010000546.1 GCA_027067085.1 Hyphomicrobiales bacterium | reverse complement strand
CATCGATGGCAGCTTTTTCAGCGGCAGCAAGAATGTGTTTGGGCGGCAAGAAATCTGGCTGACCAATACCTAGGTTGATAACGTCATGGCCTTGTGATGCCAAGTGCATGGCGCGATCTGAAACGGCAAAAGCGCCTTCTTCTTTTATCCGAGTGATGTTTTTATTAAGGCGCAGTGGTGGAGTGTTCATAAGAAGCTTCAATTGTTTATGGGGATCAAAGCCATACCCTAACGAGGCGACCTTTATGGGGCAAGCTTTTGTCGGATAATGCGCCTCAAGTTGGATCAGAACCCTTAGAGCGTGTCAGGGATAGAGACCTTGTGGCATAACAACTTTTCTGCCAGCATGCGGATCTGACCTTTGATTTATTTGCAGAGAAATCCCTAATGAATTTTATTATTGAACCACCCGCTCAACCGTTTTTATCCATCAATGGTAGCGATCAGAAATTTCCAGTTAATCGAGTGTTTTGTGTTGGGCGAAATTATGCAGACCATGCGCGCGAGATGGGCCATGACCCTGATCGTGAGCCTCCGTTCTTTTTTATGAAACCGGCTGATGCGGTGCATGATATTGGTGGCAAGTGGGAATATCCGCCACAAACTGAAAATTTGCATTATGAGTGTGAGCTGGTCGTTTACGTTTCTAAATCAGGTAAAGATATAAAAATCCAAGACGCTAACACCTATGTTTTGGGTTATGGTGTTGGTCTTGATATGACCCGGCGAGACTTGCAAGGCCAAGCCAAAAAGATGGGTCGACCTTGGGAGTGGGGTAAGTCGTTTGATAAATCTGGCCCGTGTGGCCCCATTCATTTAATCGATGAAGGCCAGCCTTTAGTCAACGCGAAGATCTGGCTTGAGGTGAATGGGATCGAAAAGCAAAGTGGTGATATTTCAGATTTAATTTGGTCGGTGCCTGAAGTGATTTCTATCATTTCTCATTCCATGGAACTCAAAGCAGGTGATGTGATTATGACGGGAACACCATCTGGCGTTGGGCCCGTGGTGCGCGGCGATAAAATTCATGCGGGAATTGATGGTCTAGGAGAGATAACGACGACTGTCGTATAACAAAATATGAATTCAAGTTGGACTCTTAGTATTTCCAATACTAAGGTATTTGGTAAGCAGACAAAATAACTTTTGGGAGGAATAATAATGCTTAAAAAACTATTATCTATAAGCCTTATGTTGGGTGTAAGTACTATAAGCACAGCGGCCGCGTTGGCGGGCGAAGTGAAAATTGGCTTTGTCACAACCTTGACAACACCAGCTGGTGTTATCGGCAAAGACATGAAGAACGCTGTTGAACTTGCAGTTGAACAAATGGGCGGCAAGATGGGCAAGTTAGACATCAATCTTATTATTGAAGATGATGGTTTTAAGCCTGATATTGGCAAGCAGAAAACAGAAAAACTTGTTAAGCAAGATAAAGTAAATTTTGTTTCAGGTTTCATCTGGTCACATGTTTTGATGGCATCGCGTAAAACCGTTCTTGATGCTGGTACGTTTTTGATTTCATCAAATGCTGGCCCGTCTCCAATTGCTGGAAAATTATGTAATAAAAACTTTTTCTCTACATCTTGGCAAAATGACCAAACACCAATGGCGATGGGTGAGGTTTTGAACCAGCAAGGTGTGAAATCAATTTATATTATGGCACCTAACTATGCTGCGGGCAAAAATATGGCCGCAGGTGTTGAACGTACATTTAAGGGTAAAATTGTTGGTAAAGATCTAACCAAATGGGGCAAAGATGCTCAATTGGATTTCTCAGCGGAGCTTGCAAAAGCAAAAGCATCTGGTGCAGAAGCAATCTTTATTTTCTATCCAGGTAAAGCTGGCGGTGCTTTCATTAAACAATATCAACAAGCTGGCTTGCAAGGAAAGTTGCCGCTTTATACGGTGTTTACCGTTGATTCAATTGCGCTGCCAAAACTACAAAAAGCTGGTTTTAAAGGTGTGCTTGGTTCACGTATGACGAACTTCTGGGCGCCTGATCTTGATACGCCACAGAACAAATTGTTCGTGTCTTCGTTTAAGAAAAAGTATGGTTCTTATCCATCGTTTTATGCGGCGCAAGCTTATGATACGATGTATCTAATCAAGTCTGCAGTAGAAGCTGTCGACGGTGATTTGACCAAAAAAGATGAGATGCGTAAAGCTATGCGCTCTGCGAACTTCCCGTCAGTGCGCGGTAAGTTTACATACGGTAAAAATGGTATGCCAATTCAAAACTTCTACCTTCGTGAAGTTGTGGCCGATGCTGATGGGGTTTGGACAACGAAAATCATTAAAACGGTTTACACCAATCACCAAGATCCTTACGTGAAAGATTGTAAAATCAAATAAGCATTTTGCTTTTCTCAACCTCGATGCGTTGCTTTTTTAGCGAAGTATCGGGGTTGTTTTTTTTGATAATTTATAAAGAATTTTTGACGGCATGGATACAACACTACTATTCATTCAGTTTTTGAATGGCATGCAATTGGGCGTATTGCTCTTTTTGCTAGCAGCAGGCTTATCTCTGACCTTTGGTATTATGGATTTGGTCAACCTTGCGCACGGCTCATTGTATATGGCTGGGGCCTTTATTTGCGCATCGCTGACTTTTTGGACGGGCTCATTTATTTGGGGGGTATTGCTGGCAATTCCCGCTGTTGCGTTAGTGGGCTATGTAACCGAATTTTTGGTTATCCGTCACCTTTACACCCGAAGCCATCTCGATCATGTTTTAGCGACGTTTGGTTTGATTTTGGTTTTTGATACGTCGGTTCATTTGATATGGGGATCGCAGGGTATTGCGGTGCCGTTGCCAGCCTTCCTTGATGGGCAGGTTACACTATTTACCGATGTGGTTTTCCCGACATTTCGTCTTGTGATTATTTTGGCGGGTTTGCTTATTGCCGCGGGGCTGTACTATCTGGTTAATCACACGCGCATCGGTATGCTCATTCGAGCAGGAGCATCTAACCGCACCATGGTGTCGGCGTTGGGGATCAATATCCAATTTTTGTTCTCGATGATATTTGCCTTAGGCGCTGTGCTGGCTGGTATTGCGGGCATGTTGATCTCGCCGATTTCTGAAGCTTCAATCGGTATGGGCAACCAGATCATTATTACGGCGTTTGTGGTTATTGTTGTTGGTGGCGTTGGCTCAATGAAGGGTGCGTTTATTGCAGCTATTATGATCGGGTTGATTGATACGTTAGGGCGGTCTTATCTCGATACGATTTTTAAACTGTTTATGTCTAGCAATGCAGCAGAAACATCAGCGCCAGCCGTTTCGGCAATGTTAATTTATATTCTTATGGCAGTTGTTTTGGCGCTTCGCCCGCAAGGTTTGTTCCCACCAAAGGCGCGTGGATGATGGTTCAGTTTTTAAAGAATAGAGCGTTGACGTTTATTGTGCTCGGCTTGCTGGGGACAGTGCCTTTACTGATGTTTTGGTCAGGGTCAGATTATTTGAGCTTGGCAACAAAACTTGTTTGTCTTTGCATCGCTGCGACGAGCCTTAATTTGATTTTGGGCTATGGCGGTATGGTTTCATTTGGCCATGCGGTGTTTTTTGGTATAGGGGCGTATGCAGTGGGCATCCCTGCGTATCACAGTGTTTATGGTGGTATGGATTTAATCGCGACCAGTAACGGGTTCTTTCATATTGGTTTTGCCATTGTTTTGGCTGCGCTGTTTGCTCTTATAACGGGTGCAATTTCGCTACGAACGAAGGGTATTCATTTCATTATGATTACTCTGGCGTTCTCGCAAATGATGTTTTATTTTTTGCTATCGCTTGATACTTATGGCGGTGATGATGGCTTGACTATTGATGAGCGCTCACAGCTGCCGTTCATTTCTCTTGATAATTCAGTTCATATGTTTTTGTTGTCTTTTGGGGCGTTGCTCATTTGTCTTTACATGGTGCACCGTATCGTCAACTCGCGTTTTGGATTGGTGTTGCAAGGTGCAAAAGATAATGAAGAACGCATGGCAGCTATTGGCTATAACACCTTTGCGTATCGACTAACTGCTTATGTTATATCAGGGGCAATGTGCGGATTGGCGGGGGCTTTGTTTGCCAATTCTGAAAGCTTTGTATTTCCAGAACTGATTGATTGGACGCGGTCGGGCGAGTTGATCTTTATGGTTATTCTTGGCGGTGGCGGCACGATTATTGGGCCTGTTATTGGCGGCATCGTTTTTATCGTTTTAGAAGATGTCTTGTCTCGATTTACTATTTACTGGCATTTGCCATTTGGCATTATGCTTATACTGGCGGTGCTGCTCGGGCGGACTGGAATTGCCAACTGGTTTAAATCAGATGGCGCCATCAAAAAACCTGCGGAGGGTAATCATGAGTGATGTTATTCTTCGTATTGACCACTTAGTTAAAAGCTTTGGTGGTGTTCAAGCTACTGATGATGTTTGCTTAGATGTACAACGCAATGAAACCCACGCGATTATTGGCCCAAATGGGGCGGGGAAAACAACGCTGATTTCGCAATTATCTGGTGGGTTAAAGCCAGATTCTGGTAGTATCATTTTTAACGATCAAGACATTACTAATCTGCCCGTTCAAAAACGCTGTCGCCTTGGTCTAGCGCGGTCTTTTCAAATCACCAGTTTGGTCATGTCGATGACGGTATTGGATAACGTGGCGCTTGCCGTTCAGGCACAAGATGGTCACTCGTTTCGGTTTTGGAAACCTGCTCGTTCAATTTCTAAATTGCGTGGCCCCGCGATGGATATTTTGGCTGACGCAAATTTACAAAAAAAGGCAGATACAGTTGTTAGCGCGCTTTCTCATGGAGAGCGGCGGCAGATTGAGATTGCAGTGGCATTAGCAACCAATCCGCAATTGATGTTGCTTGATGAACCGATGGCGGGCATGGGGCCAAGTGAAAGCGCTAGCATGGTGGAAATGCTAAAAAGTTTGAATGGCACAAAATCAATTCTGTTAATTGAGCATGATATGGATGCGGTGTTTACTTTGGCTGATCGTATTTCCGTTTTGGTTTATGGGCGCATTATTGCCACGGGAAGTCCGCAAGACATTCGTGAGAACCAAAACGTACGCCGTGCTTATTTGGGAGAGACGTGATGATGTTATCTCTTGAAGGTGTAAAAGCGTTTTATGGAACAAGCCAAGCTTTGTTTGGGATGGATTTTTCAATTGTGCGCGGAGAAGTGGTGACCCTGCTTGGGCGCAATGGCATGGGTAAAACCACAACGATCAATTCGATTATGGGTATTGTTAGTCCATCAAGTGGGTCCATTAAGTTTGAAGGCTTGGAGATTGCAAAACTGCCATCGTTCAAAACTGCAAATTTGGGCATTGGACTCGTTCCTGAAGGTCGTCAAATTTTCCCAAATTTAACGGTGAAAGAAAACCTAATTGCAACGGCCAGTAATCATCAAAGCAATGACAAACCGTGGTCGCTTGAAATGATCTTTGATATGTTTCCTGAGTTGGCGGCACGTTCCAGTTCGATGGGCAATTTATTGTCAGGTGGTGAGCAGCAAATGCTGGCCATTGGCCGCGCCTTAATGACCAATCCACAACTGCTTATTCTTGATGAAGCAACCGAAGGGTTAGCGCCGTTAATTCGCGATAAAATATGGATGTCTCTTGGTCAAATTCGCGACAATGGATTATCAATTTTAGTGGTTGATAAAAACGTGGCAGATTTGATTAAATTGGCTGATCGCCATGTGATTATTGAAAAGGGAAAAGTGGTTTGGACGGGAACATCAAAGCAGTTGCAAAGTGATGAAAAATTGCAGCAAAGGTATCTTGGGGTTTAAAACGGATTTGTGAGGTAGATGATGTACAATTTGGCAAGTGATTTTGTTGATGGAAATGTGGAAAAAGGCTTTGGTGATAAAGCAGCTTTTATAGATCCTGCATGCTCGATGTCATATGCCCAATTGCAAAAATCTAGCTGTCAGATGGCCAACGCTTTGGGGGCGTTGAATATTAAGCGTGAAGACAGAATTGCGTTGCTGATGCTTGATACGGTGAGTTGGCCAGTGGCGTTTTTTGGCGCCGTTCGAGCGGGGGTCATTCCTGTTGCTTTTAATACCTTGTTGGTGACAGAGCAGTATCGCTACATACTAAAAGACTGTCGGGCGCAAGTGTTGTTTGTTTCTGCGGCGTTGTTTGATGTGGTTAAGCCCGTGCTGAAAGAAATTGATGCTTTGCAAAAAGTTATCATCGTAGATGGTGAGGTTGAAGGTTATCAAAACTTTGATGATGTGTTGGCATGTGAAAGTGAAACCTATGCAACTGTTGAAACATCACCTGACGAAGTTGCTTTTTGGCTTTATTCATCTGGCTCGACGGGACAGCCAAAGGGTACAAAGCACATTCATTCTGCAATGCGATTTACGGCCGATACGTATGGTAAAAATGTATTGGGGGTGCGCCATGAAGATATATGCTTTTCAGCGGCCAAATTCTTTTTTGCATATGGTTTAGGCAATGCCATTAGTTTTCCCATGTCTGTGGGTGCAACCACAATATTGCTGCCTAGTCGGCCAACCCCGCAAGATGTATTTAGGGTTTTAGAAGAGTATCAAGTCTCACTTTATTTTGGGGTGCCAACTTTGTATGCGGCCATCTTGGCCGATAAAAAATGTGCGCCATCACCAGCGCTATCTCGATTGCGTTTGTGTGTTTCGGCAGGTGAGGCTTTACCTAAAGATGTGGGCACCCAATGGTTTTCAAAGTTTGGGGTTGATATTATAGATGGTATCGGTTCGACAGAAATGCTGCATATCTTTTTGTCTAATGTGCCAAGTGAAATTCGTTATGGGACTTCAGGCCGTGAGTTTGACGGCTACCGTTTAAAGTTGATTGATGAAAGTGGTGAACAAGTCAGCATCGGCGATATTGGCGAACTTTGTGTTTCTGGCGGGTCAGCTGCAGAAGGATATTGGAACCAACGTGAGAAAACGCGGGCAACCTTTGAAGGGGTTTGGACGCGAACTGGTGATAAATATACTTGCGATGAGGATGGTTATTATCATTATTGCGGGCGCACAGATGATATGTTCAAAGTTTCGGGCATTTGGGTTTCGCCGTTTGAAGTTGAATCGGCGCTTATTACTCATGAGAGGGTTTTAGAAGCTGCCGTTGTTGCCCATGAAGATGATGCAGAGCTGATTAAGCCAAAGGCATTTGTTATTCTAAAAAGCGGTGAGGGTTCAGCAGAGCTTCGTAAAGAGCTACAAGACTTGGTTAAAAATTCCATCGGGAAATGGAAGTACCCGCGCTGGGTTGAGTTTGTTGATGAATTGCCAAAAACGGCAACGGGCAAGATTCAAAGATTTAAATTACGCGGGTAGTCGACTTTTATCAGGTATAATCCGTGGGGCGGTGCAACGGGCGCGCAGGCATCGCGTGACTTTGCTTCTAGTGCGGTAACAACGTCTTGAACTTGCCAGCTGCCATCGCCAACCTTTTTCAAGGTTCCAGCAAATGAGCGTACCTGATTGTGCAAGAACGAGCGGGCACTGGCACGAATTTCAATGACATCGCCATGTTGAGTAACGTCTAGCCGATCAAGGGTTTTGATGGGTGATTTGCTTTGACAGCGGCTGGCGCGGTAGGTGGTGAAATCATGGGTGCCGAGCAGCAGTTGACCTGCTTCATTCATTTTCGATACATCTAAGGGCTGCTTTACGTGCCATGCTCTATTAAGGTCTAAGGCCAAACTTGGCCGTCGATTGATGATGCGAAAGAGGTAATGGCGTGCGGTTGCATCAAAGCGGGCATGGGTTTTGTCATCGACAAGTATCGCCTCGATAATTGAGATGGGATGTGGGCGCAATGTTGAGTTAATGGCTTCGCGCAGTTTAAATCCTGTCCATTCTCGTTTAACATCAACATGGGCAATTTGGGCCAAGGCATGAACACCTGTGTCGGTTCGCCCCGCGCCATAAACCAATGTATCGGGTTCGCCTAATTTAGTTAGAGCTGCTTCAATGGCCTCTTGGACAGATGGGGCGTTATCTTGGCGTTGCCAGCCAGAATAGGGCGTGCCGTCATATTCAATTGTTAGGAAATATCGCGCCATACTTTACACCTTCATGCCCGCATTAATGGCCGTGCCACGAAGAAATGTGTCTAGGTCCATTGCCCCTTTGCCTTGGCGCTGGAGGCGAATTGGAACGATGGAATTATTAGCGCAAGCGATGGTAAATCTATCATCTAGAACTTGCCCAGCATCGCCAGAGGTTTGTGAAATTTCTGCTTGTAGAATTTTGATGCGCACATCGTCGCCGTCAATATTTAGATTGAACCATGCGCCGGGAAATGGAGACAGTCCGTGGATGTGGCGCAACACTGTTTTAGCAGGTTGATCGAATTGAATACGTGCTTCGGCTTTATCAATCTTATTGGCGTAAGTTACCCCGTTGTGTGGTTGTTCTGTAAATTTAAGGGTTCCAGCTTGTAAGTCGTTCAGGGCTGTTGCCATTAACGTTGCGCCGAGGACAGCCAATTCATCATGTAAAGAACTTGCGGTGGTTTGGTCATTGATCTTAATGGATTGCTCTAAACACATTGGGCCCGTATCAAGGCCTGCTTCCATTTGCATGATGGTAACGCCCGTTTCATTGTCGCCAGCCATAATGGCGCGTTGAATAGGGGCGGCCCCGCGCCAACGTGGTAATAAAGATGCGTGAACGTTAAAGCAGCCATACTTGGGTAAATCTAAAATTGCTTGGGGCAGAATTAGACCATAGGCCACGACCACCGCAGCATCTGCTTTTAGCGCGGCAAAGTTTTCTTGTTCCTCGATAGACTTTAACGATGTTGGCGTGAAGACGGTAATGCCGTTTTTTTCAGCACATGCTTGAACTGGGGATGGTTGCAGCTTCATGCCCCTGCCACTTTTACGTGGTGGCTGGGAATAAACAGCGCAAATGTCATGACCTTGGGCAATAAGGTTTTCCAGCACGTTGACTGAAAAACTTGGGGTGCCCATGAAAACTAAACGCATACCCATTACTTGGCCCATTATTTGACCCATTATTTTGTATCTTTTTGTTTGGCTGCTTTAACGAATTTTTTGATGATGCGATCGCGCTTTAAGCGAGAGATGTGGTCGATAAATAAAATGCCATCTAGGTGGTCGATTTCATGTTGAACACAGGTTGCTAATAGACCATCGCAATGGCGCTCACACTCAGCGGCGTTTTGGTCAAAATAGGTGACCTTAACTTCAGCAGGGCGGATGACAAGGTCGTAGGTTTCTGGGATAGATAGACAGCCTTCCTCATACTCAGAAGTTTCCTCGCTGGACCAGACAATCTTTGGATTAATCATGCATATGGGGTCGCGGGGTTCGTCTTCTTTGGCTACATCAACAACCAACATTCGTTTTAACAAGCCAATTTGAACCGCAGCTAATCCAATGCCGGGCGCATGGTACATGGTTTCAAACATATCGTTGGCAAGGTCTTGGGCCTTGCCATCGATTGTGTCGAAAGCGAGGGATGGTTTTTTTAAAATATTGTCTGGCAAGATGACAATGTCGCGGCAAGCCATTTTTAATTTCCTTGGGAGGTGTTTCAACAAATAAATAAATCAGGCTTTGAGATAGGCATATCTGACGGTTTGGTCAACCGTACCTGCTTCAAAATACCTCCCCCCTAAAGTCTTACATGATTTTTTCCTTGCTCTATAAATCAAGAGGTAATTGAGGAAAATTTAAAATGCAGCTAAAATATAGGTAGTTGCATTCTTAAAATAACGGGATTTTTGGAGAAACAAATGACAGTACGTGTAGCAATTAACGGGTTTGGTCGTATCGGTCGTAACGTTCTGCGGGCAATCGCAGAAAGTGGACGCACTGACATCGAAGTCGTTGCAATCAATGACCTTGGTCCAGTGGAAACAAATGCGCATCTTTTGCGTTTTGATAGTGTTCATGGCCGCTATCCTGGCACTGTGATCGTTGATGGTGATACCATTGATGTTGGCAATGGCCCTATTAAAGTAACGGCTGAACGCAATCCTGCTGATTTGCCTTGGGGCGAACTTGGTGTTGATATTGCGATGGAATGTACAGGTATCTTTACTGCACGTGATAAAGCATCTGCACATCTTGATGCTGGCGCAAAACGCGTTTTGATCTCAGCTCCTGGCGCAAATGCTGATAAAACAGTTGTTTTTGGTGTGAACAGTGCTGAATTGACAGCCGACCATGTTGTTGTTTCAAACGCATCATGCACAACCAACTGTTTGGCACCAATTGCTAAAGTTCTCAACGATACTGTTGGTATCGAAGAAGGCTTTATGACAACTATTCACTCATACACAGGCGATCAGCCAACACTTGATACGATGCATTCTGATTTGTATCGCGGTCGCTCTGCTGCTCAATCAATGATCCCAACATCAACTGGCGCTGCTAAAGCTGTTGGTCTTGTGATGCCTGAACTAAATGGCAAACTTGATGGTGTGTCTATTCGTGTTCCAACACCGAATGTTTCTGTGGTTGATTTGAAATTCATTCCAACGCGTGAAACTTCTGTTGAAGAAATCAATGAAGCAATGAAAGCTGCTGCTGCATCTGGCCCTCTTAAAGGTGTTCTTGCTGTTACTGACCAGCCAAATGTTTCAATTGACTTTAACCACGATCCACATTCATCAACATTCCACCTAGACCAAACTAAGGTTATGCCTGGTAAATTGTGTCGTGTAATGAGCTGGTATGACAATGAATGGGGTTTCTCAAACCGCATGGGTGATACAGCTGTTGCAATGGCTAAATTCCTGTAAGGAATAGCTAGAGCGTTTCATGTTTTGTTTGTTGAGCAAACACAGCATAAAACGCAAGACTATCAATGCCTTAAATAGGCCGTTTGGTTCAATGTAAACCAGAACGACTCTAACTAGAATTGGAAAAGGCCCGATGTATTGTCGGGCCTTTTTTATTGGGTAGCTTCTTTGAAGACTAAACTAGGTTGCAATCTACATTGCAATTTACATTGGTTGACCGTTAAACAATGAGCGTCGTGCATAGGCGCTAAAGGCGCGGCCCTTTACGGTGCCTGTGGCAGCAACGGGGATGAGGATGGTTTTTCCCGCTACACTTGAAGCAACAGGGGCAAACCAGACGTTAAACACAGCAGGATTGGCCAGTGCTTTGGCCAAACGCTTGGCTGAGAACCCTGCAACGGGCGTGTGCTTTAGCTGGCATTTATAAGCTGGGCCTTTGTAACTACCAGGGCTTTTTGGGCCGAGCAGGGTTTGTTTTAGCATTTTAAAACTTAGATCATAAACCGTACTGCCATCATAAATCCGCTGTGTGCCCGTACAGGGGTTTTTTGCATTGATAATACCGACATTTAAGAATGCTGACATTGGATCAGGCATTGATGCTTTAACGCTTGATTTCAAAGCATTACGTTTTGTATCGCTGATTTTCCAAGTTCTGTTGGTGGTGGGTTGACTTGAACCCTCCCAGCTCACTTCAGCGGTGCGTTTACGTTTTTTCTTTTTTTGGTAATTTGAATAGAAGGACGGCGAAATGCTAGATTTGTTCAAAGCTCCATTGGCACGCATAACCATTGAAATATTTGCAAACAATTTTGCGATGCCCTTTGGCTTTAATTGCATTGCCGCTTTGTAAGAGGTCGCACCAAGCTCGAGACTATAGCCGATTTTAAACATTTTGGTTGAGCCGACATAAACAGAATATGACACGTTTACGTTGTCTTTGTTGGCAGCGTGGGAATGATTGGTTAAACCAAATGCTGTGGCCATGAAACTGAGTGTTGTTACTGCTAGAAGTGTTTTTGTTGCCCGATTATTAAATCGATTTTTCATATTTATTCCGTCCGAAGTAGCTCTTTTATATAAAAGATATGCAACCAGCCCGCTGCGTATGTTCGACAATTTAGGCTGGTATTTTGTTCTAATTTTGACCAGTTTGCGTGAGAAATGTTAAAGTGTTGCAATGACTATGTTAGTAGTGGGGTTGGTGGTGAGGTTGGTATTGCGAAAAGAATCCTATTAAAGCGTCGCAGGAATGGATTGAATGGCGTATTTTCCTTGACGTTTTTTGTTATGTCGCCTATACGAACGGCTGAATTGAAAGAGGGTTGATTTTTTTATTGGCCCTTTTGTTGGATTTAATTTCCAGCGTTTAATATTAACTAGAAATTTTGGAGTAGTTCCATGGCCCGCCGTTGCGAGTTGACCGGAAAAGGTGTTCAAGCAGGAAACAACGTTTCTCACGCTAAAAATAGATCACGCCGTCGTTTTTTACCTAATTTGTGTAATGTTCATTTGATGAGCGATACATTGGGCCAATCTTTTGCTATGCGTGTTTGTACACGCGCACTTAAATCTGTTGAGCACCGCGGTGGTCTTGATGCATTTTTGGCTAAATCAAAAGATATTGAGCTTTCACAAAAAGTTCTTAAAATTAAAAAGTTGATTGCTAGAAAATCAGCTGCCTAAATTTGTTCATTTGGGCTCAATGAGTTCAAATCGATAAATGAGCGTTCTTTGTAAGCTGCGATTGAAATTATCATCAGAAATGATGGTTATTTGGATCGCGGCTTTTTCTGTTTTGTGGACGGCTAATCCTTCCATATTATCAACGGCAAAAAATGGTTGGCGGCCTGAGAAAAGCAATTCACCCTTTATGGTTTTGCCTCGGCGCAAATCAGTGGTCTTAAACCGCCTGATGGCAAAGCCAGGCAAGTTAGGCAGATTAAAACTGCGTTCAAGGGTAAAGAAAGTTTTTCCATCAGGCGCAACGGCCAGATCTGTTATGGCGTAATCTTCAAAGCGTTTTAATGAGAACGCGACGGTCCTTTTTGCTCGCCATGTCCAGCCGCGAATGTTGCCGTTTTTATCTAGATTTTCTTCTGATAGAGCAATCAGCCATTTTCGTTTTGGGCCAGCATAAAATCGACCTACAGATTCAAGCTCAGCATTGAAAGGCCCTGAGGCAATGGCTTTTGGGTGTCTTATGCGTTGAGGCCTGTTTGGAAATGATCTTTTTTGATGCTTGTAGCGTAGCAATCGCGCACGACGCTCAAAACCTACTAATAAAGGCCCATCCATCCCTTTAGATGTCCACGGGGCCAGCGCTTCGCTATCACGCCAATGGGTGGATTTTTGCTTTGATTTGCGGGCAATTTTTAATGGTGTGATTAAAAAGTTTTCAGCGCCAATAAGGTTTTGGTCGGCATCTAACCTCAGCTTGGCTTTTACCCACCAGCCACGATCACTAATGGCTATAAATCTTTTGCCGTCATTTGATACAACGATGCCCGATAACCCACCAAAACCGTTGGCTGTGCTGGATAAACTAATGCCACCTTTCCAGTGAAGTTTGCCATAAACCGTACGAGAGGGTTGGAAGTTTGATAATGTGACCTGTTTAGTTGAAACGCTGATTTGGGCGGCCTGTAGGCTTGATTGGGGTAGGACAAGCGCAATGATCGCTATTGTGATGGTTTTTGTGACCGTTACTGTCGTGAGTAAAACAGCATGAAGGCTTTTTGCATCAATCAATGGCTAGACCGTCTAGCTCTGGGCATGTTGGTCTGGTCTTCAAACAGCTCAGCCAGTTTTTCCGTCATGGCACCGCCAAGCTCTTCAGCGTCAATAATCGTAACGGCGCGCTGATAGTAGCGGGTCACGTCATGGCCAATGCCAATGGCGATGAGTTCAACGGGTGAGCGTTGCTCGATGTCGTTAATCACTTGGCGCAAATGGCGCTCAAGATAATTGCCAGTGTTAACAGAAAGGGTTGAGTCATCAACTGGAGCGCCATCTGAAATGACCATCAAAATGCGGCGTTGCTCAGGGCGGCCGAGTAAGCGGTTGTGGGCCCAGATTAGCGCTTCACCGTCGATGTTTTCTTTTAGCAAGCCTTCGCGCATCATCAGACCAAGGTTTTTGCGGGCGCGACGCCATGGTGTGTCGGCGGCCTTATAAATAATGTGCCTAAGGTCATTAAGGCGGCCAGGCATGGCAGGTTTGCCGTCAGCGAGCCATTTCTCACGGGCCTCTCCGCCTTTCCATGCTTTGGTGGTAAAGCCTAAAATTTCAACCTTCACTCCACAACGCTCTAAGGTGCGTGCCAAAACATCAGCGCAGGTTGCTGCCACGCTAATTGGGCGGCCGCGCATTGAGCCTGAATTATCAATTAACAGTGTCACCACCGTATCACGGAATTTGGTGTCTTGTTCCATCTTGAAGGAAAGCGGTTGCATTGGGTCGGTAACAACGCGGGTGAGGCGGGCTGAGTCAAGAACGCCCTCTTCAAGGTCAAAGTCCCATGAGCGATTTTGTTGGGCCATCAAGCGGCGTTGTAAGCGGTTGGCCAAGCGCGCGATCACCCCTTGAAGCTGGGCTAATTGTTTATCAAGATAGGCGCGCAATCGGGTGAGTTCTTCTGGGTCGCAAAGGTCTTCTGCAGGAATAGTTTCATCTGACGCATTTGAGAATACGTGATAGAAGTCATCGTTTGAAAGGCTGGCAAAGGGCAACTCTGGCCGCCACGGCTCGTTACCATCTGGTGTATCGCCTGGGTCCATTTCATCGGACATATCAGTATCGCCAAGTTCCAAAGACTCTTCAATGCCTGATTCTGACTGGCTGTCGCCTTCATCGCTTTCTTCTGCGGCGCTTGATTCTTGGGCTTGGCTTTGATCGTCAGCGGCTTGTGGTTCGCCATCATCACTATCGGCATCATCCCCATCTTCGTCTTGATTAGGGTCTGGATCATCGCCCAATTCATCAGCCATGTCTAAAGCGGCAATGACTTGGCGCGAAAGTTTGGCAAATTGTTCTTGGTCGTGCAGAGATGAGGCTAGGATGTCCAACTCGCTCGCTGCTTTTTCTTCAACCCAACTGCGCCAAACATCAACCAATGGTTCTGCTGCAAGCGGTGGCGGGGTGCCCGTTAGGCGTTCGCGAACCAGAAGGGCCAAAGCATCTTCTAATGCAGATTCTTTTCTGGTGGGCTCTGACGGTGTTTTCTTGTCAACAAAGCGTTGCTCAAGCATGGCTGATAAGTTGTTTGCCATGCCAGGCATTGCGTTGGCGCCAATAGCCTCAACGCGGGCTTGTTCAACCGTTTCATAAATTGCTTTGGCCAATTGGCCTTGAGGCAGATAGCGTGCGTGTAAAGCATCATCATGGTTGGCCAAGCGTAAGGCAAAAGCATCTGATGTACCACGTGCAATCGCCACTTCATCGGCAGGCAATTCTTGCGTAACTTGAGGTAAACGGACCTTTTTATCGGTCATACCTGCTTTGTCAGCACTAAACGAGACTTCGAGATCTGGCTCGCAAGCAATCGTTCGCATGGTGAATGCGAGCGCTTGGCGAAATTCTTCTATCGGGCCTTGTTTGGTGGATGACATGAGGGTCTCGGTTATTACTCTAACAAGAGGCGACTAAGCGATCTTTACGTTTGTGGTAGATTCTTCTAATTCTTCATCAAAACATCGTTGATAAAACTCAGCCACAAGGCCGCGTTCCAATTCATCGCATTTGTTAAGGAAAGACAGGCGGAAGGCAAAAGCCACATCATCAAAAATTTCAGCGTTTTGCGCCCAAGTTATGACGGTTCGCGGGCTCATCACAGTTGAAAGCTCACCATTGATGAAGGCATTGCGGGTTAGGTCTGCAACGCGCACCATGTTTGATAGGGTTTGACGGCCCTCTTTTGTGTCATAGGATTTGCATTTTGATAGAACGATTTCTGTTTCGTTATCGTGGGGCAAATAGTTAAGTGTTGTGACAATAGACCAACGATCCATTTGACCTTGGTTGATTTGTTGGGTGCCATGGTAAAGCCCTGAGGTATCGCCCAAGCCAACAGTATTTGCCGTTGCAAATAACCGAAAAGAAGGATGCGGGTTGATGACTTTGTTTTGGTCGAGCAAAGTAAGCTTGCCGCCGATTTCCAAGATGCGTTGAATAACAAACATTACATCAGGGCGACCCGCATCATATTCGTCAAAAACCAAAGCGACATTGTTTTGCAAAGCCCAAGGTAAAATGCCTTCTTTAAATTGGGTGATTTGCTTGCCGTCTTGCAAGATGATGGCATCTTTACCAATCAAATCGATACGCGAGATGTGGCTATCAAGGTTGATGCGTACGCAAGGCCAGTTTAGCCGTGCAGCAACTTGTTCAATATGGGTTGATTTTCCCGTGCCGTGGTAGCCAGAAACCATTACGCGGCGGTTATGGGCAAAGCCTGCTAAAATCGCCAAGGTGGTTGTACGGTCGAACACATAGTCTTCGTCTATCTCAGGCACATATTCATTTGGTGTGGAATATGCAGGCACTTCCATATTGCTATCGATGTTAAAGACTTGCGAAACTGATACTGTCGTATCTGGTTGGGGCGCAATATTATCTTTTGCAATCGCATCCATTGTAGTTGCTTTCTTTATTGTTACCATTTCTGGCTTTGAGGTCATAGTTTGTGAAGATGGTACTCAAACACGAGGGGCACTTCGTTATCAATCTTTAGCCCGATTTTCGCATAAATCCAGAAGTTTTAAGATACTCATGGGCTTTTAACACACGGCCCAATTTTTCTTCATTGGCACGGCTGCCTTGGTTTGCATCTGGATGCAGGCGTTTGAGCAATATTTTGTATTGCTTTTTAACATCTTCAGGTGTTGCGGTTTCATCCAAGCCGAGTTCGTGTAGGTTTTTAAGTTCTTGATTTCGAACGGTTCGACGCGGACGCGCGTGTTGTTCGCCAGTGTTTTCACCCAACGAACCCATTGGGTCTTTCATTTTTTCTTTGATAGCTTTAGCCTTGTTGCTGACATTATCGCCTAGCTTCCAAGTCGGGCGATGGCCTGTGCGAGAACTGGCCACAAAGTCTTTAACTTCTTTGTCTTTCATACCTTTGAAATAATTGAAGTCTTTGTTGTACTCGCGCACATGGGGCAAACAAAAATAGTGATACTCATTTTCGGTGTCGCGCCCTTTTGGCGCAGGAAATTTGCCTGGGTTTTCACATTCAGGCCACTCACATACTGGGGTTTCTTCACGAAGAGTTCTATCTTCATCTGGTTTAACCCGAATGGAGTCGAAATATTTTGACGTAAGCTTCATAGCTCAAATTGGTTCCTACAAATTATAAAGGCCAGATAAATTGCCACAGATCGCTGGACAAAACCAGTGCTGATCGCCACATAGTCTATTATCTTTTAATAAGCGAAATAGTTTACTACTCAAAAAAGGGGTGTTTTTATGTCATTGGGTCCAGTTGGTAGAGAAATGGAGCGTAAATTGAAAGAGAAATTTGCGCCGACGAAATTAGATTTGATTGATGAGTCTCATCATCATGCGGGCCATGGTGGCACCCATGTGGATGGCGAATCACATTATGCGATAAAAATCGTTGCCGAAGCTTTTGCGGGACAGTCTTTGGTGAAGTGCCATCGGATGATTAATGAGGTGCTAGCTGAGGAGTTAAAGGGGCGCGTTCATGCGTTGAGAATTTCGGCAAAAGCGCCTTAGGTCATTTTGACCTCAAGGTCGCTTGGTAAACCGTGAGGCAAAGTCTTCCCAATTGATGTCTTTGACTTGGCGTTTGTGAAAATAGACTTTTTGAGCAAATTTTCGCATGGGTAACGTATTGAGCAGGGCATCGTAAATAAAATTTGGCGGGGCCATGTCTAACACATTGCGCAAAAGTTGCTTTTTTCTGAATGTGGGCATCATTTGGCCAAGCACGGCTTCTGGTGGCGGGCCGAAGCGGGTCAAATGGTCGGCAATGGCTTGGCCTGCGCGCCTGCCAAAGCGAAAGGCCAATTGAATGCCGCCTGCTGATAGGGGTGAGACTAATCCTGCTGCATCACCGATAAGCAGAACATTTTTTTCAGCAAAAGGTGTGATTGTGCCACCGCAAGGAATGACACCAGAGCGGCGTTCTACGATTTTACTTTCGTCAAATTTAAATAGTGACCCAACGTGTTGACGAAATTTGTTGAGATCAGGTTTTTCACTTGCTTTTGTGGCAAGGCCGACCTGAATGAATTCAGGTGCTGGTGCCATCCAAGAAATATAGCCAGGTGCGATTTTTGAATCTAAGAAACAATGTAAAAACCTGTCATCAAAACCTTCAATGCTTTTGTATTCAACTTCTAAACCGACAAGAAAACGGGTATTTTTTGCTAAGCCAAAATGTTCTGCGACAGTTGATCTTGCGCCATCTGCACCAACCAAATAACGACATGACAATTCAAGATTGTTGATATGCAAATTTTCACCATCGCGGGTTGCGCCCGTAAATTTTGTTTTACATCTGATTTGTGCGCCAGCGCGTTCTGCTTCTGTTGCTAACCAGCGGATGAGATCGCCTGTTTTTGTGGTGAGGAAATAGTATCCGGGAGAAAACAAATCGACAGATTTTAAGTTTGGTGAGTAAAGCCTGATGCCATGAACCGCTTTGGTGAGATTGGCAGGTACATCAAGCTCTTGGGCGGCCTCTTTGACCAAAATGCCTGTTGTGTGCATGCGTGCGCCAGGGTTTTCCTTAGCCTCAAGAACCAAGACCTTTAAGCCACGTAAAGCTGCTGCACGCGCGCAAGTTAGGCCAGAAAAACTGGCACCGATAATAATCAGGTCATAATGGTTGGAATCAATTTTCATAGGGGTTTATTTAGAAATGTTGGTGACACGGATTGAGGTGATTTGATTGCGCAATTTTTTCAGTACTTCAAAACGAAATCCGTGAAAAGTGAAGGTTTGGCCAGGATCTGGAATGATTTGGGCTTCGTGGATAACAAGGCCCGCAAGGGTTGTTGCCTCTTCATCAGGCAAGTTCCAGTCATGCAGACGATTTAGATCGCGAATGGGGGTTTCGCCTTTAATGACGAAGGAACCGCCTGATTCACGTGAAATTTCTGCATCTGCGGTGTCGTGCTCGTCAGCGATCTGGCCAACAATTTCCTCTAAAATATCTTCTAGGGTGATGATACCCATCACCTCACCATATTCATCAACAACGATGGCAAAATGAACTTTTTTACGTAAAAAGGCGTTGAGCTGGTCGGTGGCTGGGGTTGTTTCTGGCACAAACCACGGCTCAGTGCACAGGCTTTGGATGTCTACTTTGTCAACATCGCCCTTTTTGGCATGAAGTTCTGCAAGTAAGTTTTTTGCATGAATGACACCAGTGATATTGTCGGGATCATCTTGCCAGATTGGGACGCGTGTATAACCACTTTCTAGAACATTGCTGATAATTTGAGAGGGTGTGAGATTGTTCTCAAGTGTGTGCATTTTCGTGCGGTGGATCATAACATCGGAAACCTCTAGGTTTTCCAAATCCAAAATGCCGCCAAGCATGTCGCGGTCATGTTTAACAAAACTACCCTCTTTAAGATGAAGGTCGATAGCACCGCGCAATTCTTCACGTGGGGAAAGAATTGACTGACCCTTTGAAATGTCTGCCCCGAAAAGACGCATGGTGCGGCGAACCACAAACTCAACAGCTAAAACAACGGGGGCGAAAAGGGCGACAATAACCTTAATGATTGGCGAGACAAATAAGGCGTAGCGATCTGGGTTGTTGATGGCGTAAGTTTTTGGCATCACTTCACCAAAAATTAGCACCAACATGGTCATGATTAGGGTGGCGTAGATGACACCATTGGCACCAAATAACGAGATGAATAAACTGGTGGTGAGGGCAGAGGCTAAGATATTAACGAGATTGTTGCCAAGTAGAATTGCACCGATAAGGCGCTCTGGTTTTGCAATCAGGTCTTGAACCTTTTTTGCCCGTTTATCGCCGCGCTTTTCTAGCTCGTGCATACGTGCTTTGGACGTTGCCGTCATGGCGGTTTCGGCACCAGAAAAGAATGCCGACAATGCAATCAAAGCAATGATAATGCCAGCGATTATCAACAATTCTGTGGTCATCGTTTTGCCAGTTCTTCTTTCATAAAGGTCAGTATATCAGATTCGTTAACATCTTTTGCAACAAAGGTATCGCCAATAGCGTTGGCTAAAACAAAGACGAGTTTTCCGCCTGAAGCTTTTTTATCTTGGCGCATATAATCAACCAATCTTTCAGCTGATGGTAAATCGCCTTTGATGTCAGCCATGGTAATGGGAAGACCAACACTGGCAAGGTGTTTTTCAACCCGCTCAGAAGTGCCTTTTTCAACCAACCCTGTTTTTTCGCAAAATCTGAAAGCTAAAACCATGCCGATGGATACGCCTTCACCGTGCAGCAGGCGGTCGCCATATCCTGTCGCGCCTTCAAGGGCATGGCCAAAGGTGTGGCCAAGGTTTAGCAAGGCGCGAACGCCGCCTTCTTTTTCATCACGCGCAACTGTATCTGCTTTGGCTTCGCAACTTTTTGAGATGGCAGTGATACGCGATTGTGCGTTACCCGCAAAAATTGATGAGGCGTTTTCTTCAAGCCATTCAAAGAATTTAATATCTCCAAGTAGCCCATATTTGGCCACTTCAGCATAACCAGAGGCGAGTTCGCGTGGTGGTAAAGTGTCTAACAAAGCAATGTCGATAATGACGGCGAGCGGTTGGTGGAATGCGCCAACAAGGTTTTTACCGTGTTTTGAATTGATACCTGTTTTGCCACCAACTGATGAATCAACTTGTGCTAGCAAACTGGTTGGAATTTGAACAAAATTTACACCGCGACGTAAAATGGCGGCAGCAAAACCTGCTAAGTCACCAATAACCCCGCCGCCAAATGCAACAACAATGTCATTGCGTTCAACGTCTGCTTCAAGCAAAGCGTCGCAAAGGTATTGTAGTTTTTCGTAGCTTTTTGTGGCTTCGCCTGGCGGTAAAATAATTGCGGTACTATCGATTTTTGCCTGCGAAAGGCTGGCTTTCAGAGCGGATAAATGTAGCTTGGCAACGTTCTCATCGGTGACAATAACGGTTTTTGGTCGCGATAATAACGGCGCGATAATCTCACCTGCTTTTGCAAGCAATCCCTCACCAATGTGAATAGGGTAGCTGCGCTCGCCAAGGTTTACGTTAACAGTTGCAGCGCCATCAAAGTTTGGGGTTTTAGGCGTTGAGTGGTTCATTTTTGGTTGGGTGCCATTTTTAAAGTGGTTTATCAAAGCGCGTACGGTGTCATTAACAATTGCATTGTGGGTTGTGTCGCGGCTGTTTACTCTTACGTTGGCTTTTGCATAGATGGGGTATCTTTCATCTATCAAGGCCTTCATTACAGCTTCTGGGTCAGGGGCTTTGAGTAAAGGACGACCGCCGCGTTTTCGCACCCGTTTCATCAATAACTTTAGATCGCAATCTAGCCAAATACAAATGGCTTTATTATCGATAGCCTTACGGGTTTGGGCATCCATATAGGCCCCGCCCCCAGT
>JAMOMM010000545.1 GCA_027067085.1 Hyphomicrobiales bacterium | reverse complement strand
ACGACATATACTCACAAAACGTATTGTAGCCGCACATTCCCACCACGGCGACAGCATCAACAATCAACTTTTCAAGCAATGCATCAAATTCAATGACGGTAACCCGCCCCGTCTTTTCGGCGCGTTCAAAAATTTCGTCCCTGTCAGCTGCTGGCATAAACGGCCCTAAAACCATTACGGCATCATAAGGAATAGTTGAGTCTTTTTCATAGGCAGCTAATGCATGTTTGAGAAGTGCCGCACCATCACCGCCACCGCCCGTAGTCACCAAAATAAAATCGTCTTGAATGGGTTGATGGCGATAGGTTGATGATGGTTCGTTTCTTTCCAAAAAACCCGTGAATTTAATTCTGTCTTGCATTGTTTTGGGAATATCAATGCCGACTAACGGATTCCAAAAACTTTCAGGGCCGTAAACCCATATGTGATCGTACAGCTCATCGATTTTCTCAACCATATTTTTAGGTTGCCATTCTTGCTGCAATAGCCGTGCGGAATCCATGACATCACGCATTCCCAATACTAAGTCGCAACCAGCTGTTTTTAGTTCGCGCAACGTTTCTTCGACTTCGTTGTGCAAGCCCATCGGCTCTTTATCAACGATCATTATATCTGGCTTGAAGGATCGCGCCGTATCACGGATCATTGTAGCGCGCATTTCAAGGGTTTCTTCAAGGTCGATGTGATCGCTCATCGATTTGTATTCACCTGAATGCAATTTTATTACTGATGGAATTTTGACAAAGTCCACCCGTACGCGAAAGTCAAACGCGCCCGCAATTGGCGAGCCTGAAATAATCAAAACATGCAAGCCAGACATTTGATCGACCAAAGAATGGGCAATCGCGCGGCAGCGGCGAAGATGGCCAAGACCAAATGTGTCATGGCTGTACATCAATATGCGTAGATTGTTACGCCGCATCAACGGACCTTCCTGTATTCTTCATCACTTTAGCTGCATGTATTGCACACTTTTACGGGTTAAAAAAGAGGGTTAACACTGTGTGAATACAACAAACTTCGTTGACTTCGCTTTATTGTTCTACTTGTAGGGATCAGCGGCATCACGTAAGCCATCACCAAGGAAATTAAAAGCCAAAATCACCATGATAACGGGAACAACTGGAAAAAGAAGCCAAGGATACAAAGCAACCGCATTGATGTTTTGAGCTTCGGTCAACAATACACCCCAACTTGTAATTGGCGCACGCAGGCCTAATCCTAAAAAGCTCAAAGCCGTTTCACCCAAAATCATCGTTGGTATGGTAATCGTTGCGGTCGCGATCAAATGGCTCATAAAGCCTGGAACTAAGTGACGGCCGATAATCCTGCTTGGTCGCGCGCCCATCAATTGGGCTGCTAAAACATAATCCTCTTCACGCAAGGCAAGCAATTTTGAGCGCACAGCTCGGGCAAGGCCTGTCCAATCAATCAACCCCAAAATAATGGTAATGCCAAAATAAACAATAATCGGTGACCACGTCACGGGCATGATGGCAGCGAGCGCCAACCACAATGGCACCGAGGGTATGGACTGCAGTACCTCAATAATACGTTGAATGAACATATCAGCCATGCCGCCATAATAGCCAGCAATGCCGCCGATTGAGATGCCAAGAAGGAAGCTAATAGTAATACCAAGCAAACCAATGGTCAGCGAAATACGCGCGCCATAAATCATTCGCGAGAGAACATCGCGCCCTAGCCTATCGGTGCCATGTAAGAAAAACGTACCATTTTTGGCAGGGCATACTAGATGTAAATTATTCTTCCAAATACCCCAGAAACGATAGCTTTCACCACGGCAAAAAAACCTTAGCTTTTGAACCTGAGTTTTATTAACGGTGTACTCACGCTTTAGGTTTTCCATATTCAGTTTGTAGCTCATGCCATACACGAACGGGCCAACAAACTCCCCGTCATGAAACAAGTGAATCGATTGAGCCGGTGCATGAATAAAATCGACGTGGCGATTATTCAAACCATAAGGGGCAAGAAATTCGCTGATTAAAATTGAACCGTAAAGCAGCAATAAAAAAACACCTGACCAAACCGCTAATTTGTGCTTTTTAAATTTCCACCACATCAACCTGAGTTGCGAGGCTAAATATACTTTTTCTTGTTCTGGGGTTAGTTTTTCAACGGACTTGGGGTCAAACTCGCCACCGCGAACATAGTGTTCCATCTCAGCGCCGGGTGCCGGAATTTGTTGGGAAGTTGTCATTTTGTGCTCCCCCCTTGCAGCCTAATGCGCGGATCTAGCAAAGCTAAAGCGATGTCTGAAATCAACACGCCAAGGACGGTAAAGCTTGCAAGCACCATTAAGAATGATCCTGCTAAATACATATCCTGAGCTTTAAGCGCTCGGATAAGCAACGGTCCTGTGGTTTCAAGAGATAACACAATCGCTGTAACTTCCGCCCCAGAAATCATTGCGGGTAATAAGGAGCCAATGTCAGAAATGAAAAAGTTTAATGACATGCGCAGCGGATATTTCGTCAAGGCTTTGAACGGGTGCAGGCCTTTGGCTTTTGCCGTTGTGACATACTGCTTTTGCAATTCATCCAACAAGTTTGCGCGCAAACGGCGGATCATGCCAGCGGTGCCAGCCGTACCGATGATAATCACAGGGATCCACAAATGCTCAAGAATGGATACGAACTTTGCCCAGCTCATCGCTTGATTTTTAAATTCGGGGTCCATAAGCCCGCCGATCGAAACCCCAAACCAGATATTGGCAAAATACATAAAGATCAAAGCTAGCAAAAAGTTGGGCGTTGCTAACCCCAATAAACCAACAAAGGTTAAGCCGTAATCGCCCCAGCTATATTGATGGGTTGCTGAATAAATGCCGATTGGAAACGCAAATATCCATGTGAAAAATATCGATACAAACGAAACCAATAAGGTGAGCCACATGCGTGAGCCAACCACCTCGTTTACGGGTAATTCATACTCAAATGAGTAACCCATATCACCTTGTAGCAAGCCAAAGGCCCAATGGAAATAACGCCCGATTGGAGGCTTGTCAAAGCCGTGCTCTTTGCGTAACTCTTCAATTTCTTGCAAGTCAGCAGCTTCACCCTGGGCTTCAAGTTCGGCGATGTAGGTGTCGAAATAATTACCTGGCGGCCATTCCATAATGGTGAAGATAAGCACTGAGATCATAACCAAGGTTGGGATCATAATCAGGATGCGGCGAATTATATATGCAAACATTTTCTTTTCCTTTCCCTACTTGGTCAACGGCTTTGATTGCCAAAAGGTGTCTGGCATATAAACGCCAAAATACGCCGTGGGCGAATATGCGTAAATTGCTTCTTTAGGTACATTAACAATATTATTTTTCACCACAACAGGTTGCAGCGCGCCATTAACGATGCCGATGGAAAAAACATTGTCGCTATAGATTTCTAAAATCTCTTGCCAAGCTTTGGTCTTTTCTTGGGTCGTTGCAGCTTTGCTCCACCGTTTGGCCGATTTTAGCATTTCAACAACGGGGGCAAGGTCAGGCTTTTCGCCTTTTTCGCCTTTTGATGATACATACATGCCCCACTGCGGCCATTGCAAATCTGATTGCGATGACGGGACCAATTCACTTGGCGACATTTGCGGTGAAGCAACAGCGTTATCAAGGCCGTTCCAAATTGTCATAACGGCAAGGCCTGAAATAGCTCTGCGGCGCATCACATCGCGCTGCGATCCGCGAATGATAAGCTTCACGCCAATGGCATGCCACTGGTCTTGGATAAGTTCTAAAATATCTGACTGAAGTGTGCTTTCTCCAGCAGTCTCAACAATAATCTCAACGCGGTTGCCATTGGGAAATAGTCGGTAGCCATCTTCGTCACGCTTGATTAAACCCATTTCATCTAAGAAAAGGTTTGCTTGTTTGGTGTCGTGCTCTGCCCATGCCTTTTGATACTTTTCTTTATACAGCGGACTTTGCGGCAACATGGAATCACCGCTCTCACGGGCTAAGCCATAAAACATAATTTGATTGATCTCGTGGCGATCAATGCCCATCGATAGGGCGCGACGAAAACGAACATCACGCAAGGTTTTGCGCCACAACGGGTCCTTAACATTTAGGTTTGGTAGCAACGTCACCGCAGAACCCTTGCCAGACTTCCACAATAACACTTTATATTTGCTGCGTTTTTCACTCGATTTAAGGTGAGTATAATCAACGAAATTCAAGTTTCGAGCCTGCAAATCAGCATCACCCGCGCCGACTTTCGCTGGGATCAGGGAACCTGTACCAACCGACATGGTTATGCGATCAAAATAAGGCAGTTGATTGCCATTTTCATCGACACGGTGAAAATAAGCGTTGCGCTCAAAGACAAATAAATCGGCAGGCAGCGGCGTGGTGTTTACCCATGGTGAAAGCGTTGGCAAATCTGGGTTAGAGGCCTTTTTCTCTCGCGCCATGCGTTTGTGTAATTTGTACCACTTTTTCACGCGGTTTTTAACGAGTAATTTCGCTAATTTTTCTTTGGTTTGATAGGTTTTGTGAAACTGTTTGAGGTAATGCGCTGGCATGGCCAAATAAATTGGAATGGGTGCCGCCAATGCAGGTAAAAATTGCGGATTAGGCGCGTGCCAAGTATAGCGAACCGTGGTTTCATCAATCACTTCGAACACGGGGCCTTTGCCATCGACTTGCAAGTTGGGGCGCAAACCACTGCGGCCCAACTTTTTGTCTGTCAGCATATCGTTCCAAGCATACCTGAAATCTTCTGACGTGAACGGGTGCCCATCTGACCATTTATGACCTTTACGCAAATAGAACGTAAAAATCCGCCCCTCTTTCACATCTACTTTCTCAAGAATATCGGGCTTGAGTTCAAATTTCTCGTTATAGCCAACCAAACGCGCATAGCCATAAATCGGGATCAATTTGATGTCTTTAATTTTGCCAATCAACATGCGCATGGTGCCGCCATGTTTACCAGGCTTGCGCCCCATCGCTTTCAAATTGACAACCCGCGGGTTCTTTGGCAACCGCTCGGAAACACCAGGCATTTTTCCAGCCATCTCTTCATCCAAAAGAGATGGAGGCCCGGTATATTCTGCAGCTTGGGAAACGGTGGTCTGCGTTGAAACTATTGCAGCCAACATTGCAGCTGCTATCAGAACTTTATTAAAAACTCTCATTTGCCTAACTCCTGCACATCAAAGTCTGAACGAGCTAAAACATAATGCTCAGGGGCAACTTCAATATGGGTAAGGCCGTCATTATCGTCAGGCCTAAATTGTGGCTTCCAACTTTCGATGTCCGATGCCCCGTCCAATTGAAGGTTAGTCAAATCCAATGGCTTGGATAAATCTGGAAATGGCACGGCAGCTAAAAGCGAGCGCGTATAGGAATGAATAGGGTCTTCAAACAAAGCTTTGCGCGGCGCGGTTTCAACAATACGGCCTTTGCACATGACTGCAATACGGTCTGCCATATAATCCACAACAGCCAGATTGTGTGAAATGAACAAATACGTCAGCCCCAGTTGCTGCTGCAAATCTTTTAACAAGTTTAACACTTGGGCTTGAACAGAAACATCAAGAGCCGATACGGGTTCATCACAAACCAACAGTTCTGGGTTTAAGGCTAAAGCGCGCGCAATGCCAATCCGTTGGCGTTGGCCGCCAGAAAAACTGTGAGGATAACGGCTCATAAACCGTGGATCCAAACCAACAACCTCTAACAATTTCTTTACCGTATCGGTCCGCGATTTATCATTGCCAATATTGTGAATTTCCAACGGTTCTTTGAGCAGGTTAGCAACCGTCATACGTGGTGAAAGCGACGAGAACGGGTCTTGAAATACCATTTGAATGCTACGGCGAAACCGTTTGAGATCATCGCCTTGAATATTGCGGACATCTACTTGCCCGCCTGCCCCATTAAAGATGATGTCGCCAGAATCGGCCGTGACTGCACGCATCAACAATTTAGATACTGTGGTTTTTCCACAGCCACTTTCACCAACCAACCCAAAGCACTCACCGCGTTTAATCATGAAGCTGACATCATCAACCGCTTTAACGCTCTCTTCATCGCCCTTAGAGAAAAAGAAACTTCCCTTTCGAGTGATGAACGTTTTGCAAAGGTTATTGACCATCAACAGCGGTTTTTCTGACGGCTCAAATTCTGCGTGCTCTGTTCCACCACCTAATAATTCCACAGCGTTGACATTTACATCGCGTAGTGATTTTAGGCGATCGCCATCTTCCATATTGAAGTGGGGAACCGCCGTCATTAAAGCCTTTAAATAAGGGTGCTTGGGGTGGTTAAAAACATCTTCAACCGTGCCCGCTTCCATGACTTTGCCATGATAAACAACAACAACCTCATCGGCCATGTTGGCGACCACGCCAAGATCATGGGTGATGAGCAAAATCGCCATGCCCAGTTTTTCTTGCAAGTCTTTCAGCAATTTTAAAATTTGAGCTTGGATGGTAACATCTAGCGCCGTTGTCGGTTCATCGGCAATCAACAATGCTGGACGACAAATAAGCGCCATGGCGATCATCGCACGTTGGCGCAAACCACCCGACAACTCGAACGGATACATATCATAAGCACGAGTTGGATTTGGGAAACCAACAAGATCAAGCATTTCTTCGGTTTTTGCGCGTCTGTCAGATTTTTCTACATCTTGATGAAGCACCAAAGCTTCTTCAATCTGGTTGCCGATGGTGTGCAGTGATGACAGTGAGGTCATTGGCTCTTGGAAGATCATTGCAATGCGTCCACCACGAATGGCGCGCATGTCGTTGCCGTCACGATCAAGTTTTGAAATATCGATGGGGCCGTCATCAGTATCGGGGTCATCAAATAAGATTTCCCCGCCAGAAATGCTGCCGACCTTAGGCAAAATGCCCATGGTGGCTTGCGCCATTACAGACTTTCCCGATCCAGACTCGCCAACCACAGCAACAGTTGTGCCAGGCTTAATCCGAAAGCTTATGCCTTTAACAACCTCTAAAGGCCCAGACTGCAATTGAAAGGTAATACGCAGGTCTTGGACCCGCAATAAGTCGCCTTTGCCAGAATTCATATTCCCGACTATCCCTCATACCAGTGTTCGCCCCTCTCGCGGTCACCAGATTGTTTTTATTTACCTATGGTTAGCATCATGTGAGCAATTGAGTCGAGTTAAAATATTCCAAAAATTTATTCTTTGAATTTTCCTGTAATATTGTTAGGTCTGACGTATGAAAATCGCCTTTTATGCCCCGCTAAAATCTCCCGACCATCACAAACCATCTGGAGACAGACAAATGGCACGCGCCTTGATTAAGGCGTTAGAAATGGCTGGCCATGAGGTTCGCATTGTTTCCCACATACGAAGCTTTTCGAAAACACCACACAGCCAATCTCAAATTGACCAGATTAAAAGTGAAGCAGATAATGTCACGCGAGAAACAAAAAAATGGGGCGCGCAAGTTTGGTTTTCCTACCACCCTTATTATAAAGCGCCTGATTTCATTGGATTACAGGTGAGCCAAGCCCTTGGCTTAACTATTATTACCGCAGAAGCATCACTTGCGAAAAAGCGAAATGACGGTGAATGGGCTGAAAGTCAAAGTCACGTTGTCAGCCTATTAAAACAGTCTAGTGCAAATTTCTATTTTACCGACCGCGACTTTGAGGGGCTTAAAGGAACTGTTGAACCTAGCAAACTAATTTATTTGCCGCCCTTTATTCAGGTAGATGATAGCAGCGCTGCTCACGCGACGAACAACAACCAAAGGCAAACATCATTCGCCTCAATGGGCCAAGTATCACTCGTTACAATGGGAATGATGCGCGGCGGGGTTAAGTCTCAAAGTTATCAGTTTTTAGCACAAGCCTTAGGCCAGCTGAAGCAATCCAATTGGCACCTTAGTATCATTGGTGATGGCTCGTATCGACGTGAAGTTGAAGGCTACTTCAGTGGATTTGCCGATCATCAAATCACGTGGCTTGGAGAATTGGCACCAAAAGATGTCACCAAAGAACTGGCAACACATGATGTGTTTTTATGGCCGGGGTTTGGTGAAGCTTACGGGTTAGCTTATTTAGAGGCTCAGAGTTGTGGTCTACCTGTTATCGGTCTTAAAACCCATGGTGTACCGTGGGTTGTTAAAGATGGGAAGACAGGCATTTTGGTTGAGCCAGATAAGCTGGAGACCTATGTAACAGCTATTGAAAAACTGCTTTTGGATACCGATTTACGGGAAAGAATGAGCACACAAGCACGAAAATTTGTTCACGCTGAGCGCAGCTTGAAAAGTGCAAGCACCTTAATCGATAACGTTATAAGGCAAGTTGATGATTAAAACACAAGCTGAGGCTTGGGCACCTTTAAAAAACGAACTTGAAGTCTGGTCGCAAAAAGGGCTTGAGGCGCAATTGTGGTTACGCGACGATGATGCCATTGAAGTGACACCAGCGCTTGAACAACTTGATGATTTATGTAGCCAGTTTAACGTGCCTTATACGATAGCAACAATCCCTAGCTTAACGACACAGGGTTTAGCGCAGTGGGCAGCAAGTCATACGCTGGGACATTATGCTGTGCACGGATTTTCTCACACCAATCATGCGCCAAGTGATGAAAAAAAGTGCGAGCTTGGGCTTCATCGCGGGGAACAAAAAATCCTTGATGAACTAGCTGAAGGCTTTGAAATACTCACAAATATATTTGGGGCGCAAATGGCTCCTCTTTTGGTGCCGCCGTGGAACCGAATTGACACTGCGCTGGTCCCTCATCTGTCGGCATTAGGTTTTAAAGGTTTATCGACATACGGCTGGCCAAAACCTAGCGAGCCTCACGACCTTGCAATCATAAACACCCACATCGATATTATAGACTGGAAGGGATCGCGCGGTGGTTTACCTCGTAAAGTTTTGATCGATAATTTGGTTGAGGCGTTGCAAACCGCGCGGGCACTAAACCCAACGCAACCACCCGCAATCGGCGTTCTTTCACACCACTTAGTTCACGATGAGTTGGCTTGGAACTTCTTAGAAGAACTGATGTCTTTTAGCGCTAAGAACAACCAAATCGCTTGGAAGAGCGCCAAACAAATCGCTCAACTTTAGAGTTTGTGCAAAATAACCAAGTCAATTGTCTCACCAACTGACTCAATCTTTTTTGTCAATGAAATCGCTGTGTCTGGCTTCTCATAGCCTTGCTTAATCGCTTCATCTAACGTTTGTTGGTCGGTCAATGCGCGCGATTGAACTTCTTTGTTGCTCTTTTCAAGTTTAGCCGACAAATTCACGGCATCGCCAATCGTGGTGTATTCCAATCGATTGTCACCACCTAATACCCCGAAAATTACTGGACCAGCGGCAACCGCAAGATTAACTTTAGCGCCTGCAATCAGCTGTAATTTGGGATCATTACCCCACCTATCGGTTTCAGCAACAATTTCATCGGCCGCTTTTAATGCATCAGCCGCATACGTTTGGCTATCCGCTACAGCCCCAAATGAAGCCATAATACCATCGCCGATAAATTTATCGATGCTGCCACCATGTTTTTGAATAATCGGTACAATGCGTTTTTGATACTCGCTTAACATGCAGACAACGTCACTGGCTTCTAGTGTCATGGCTGTTGGCGTGAACCCACGAATATCAGTAAACAGCACGGCAGCTTGGCGCTTCACACCTTCACCAGATTTTATCGTGTGATTGGCATTGGTAATGGTTTGCGCCACTGATTCATCGAAAAACCGCGATAAATCTTGCGCTGCAGCCCCATCAGTCACGGCACGAATCAAAAGCTTTCTGGCCCGCGAAATTGCCAGAGCCATAATACCTGTCACAAAAATAATTGATATTATTTTATCAACTTCAGCGCCAATAAGCACCGAGTTTGAGGTCAAATACTCAACATAATTTCTGGTAATCATCATATTGTCGGGATCTGAAAAAATAACATATGCAGTCAGAATACCCCAACCTAAAACCGCAACAACCCCCGCTGCGATAACAAAACGGGCTTGAAACCTTAGTGCCCGCAGCGCGATGAATATAAAGATATACATCACTGTTGGGGATTTGAGATAAAATGATGGTGGTTGGCCGTACTGTATATGAAAGCTCCAAATCAGCGCCATTAACATTGAAATATCAATAACGATATTCATGTAAACCGCCCAGTTTGGCAGACCACGCTTAACCGCCCAAATCAAGCCAATGACATTAAGCACAAGATAAGCAGACAGCGCGTAAGGCACTGGGGAAATACCCGCCAAGAGCATTTTGGTTTCAGGTTTTGGCGAAAGCAAATAAAGCACGCCCCATAACGCGAAAATAGTAATCTGAATGAGCTTGATAAGAATTTCAGATGAATTTTCTTGTGCCTCAATGGCATTTGAAACGCGTTCGGGTAATTGTTGTCGAACGCCTTTGGCAGGGGTGGCAATATTTTGGACGGCAGACCTTACTTCAAGAAGCAAAGACATATTTTTCCTTTCGCGTTTTCCCCTAGAGCATTCTTTATAAGCTATTTTTTTGGCCTTAAAACTGCGCCCTCTTGGGCAAGCACACTGCCTGGACGCATTTCCTCTAATGCGATGCTGATTAAATCAAGTTTGCCATCGTCGTGGCACGGTTGATGGTGAAAGGCGACATACTGCTGAATGTTACAGCGCTGCGAAATGCGGGCACCCTCTTGCCATGTTGAATGGCCAAATCCAATGAATTTTTCAAACTCTTCATCCTCATACATCGCATCGTAAATCAATATGCCTGCATCTTGGATAAAGTCGCACAATCCCTTATCTGGAATGTCGCCAACATGTTCCATATCAGTGATATAACAAATTGATCTACCATCATATTCTACCCGATAACCAACAGCGCCATCTGGGTGATTTAGAGGATGCGTTTTTATTTTGATGCCGTCACCTAAATCCAGTTCACTTTTTGGTTTAAAATCGTGAAAAGAAGCGTCAGCACCAAACACTTCTGGTCCCACCGGAAAGTATGGTTGGCGCATATAGTCCTTTATCATTTCGGCTGTGGTCATTTTACCGAACTGATGGCCAGACCAATATCGCACTTTCCAACCCGCCATGTGAACGGGCTTAAAAAATGGGGCACCTTCTATGTGATCGTAATGACAATGGGTGAATAAGATGTCGATTTCACCCGTTTGATTTTCTTGTAAATTTTCACCAAGTAAAAACGCACCAGAACCTGCATCAAGCATAATGATGCGGTCACCACAACGGATTTCCAAGCACGGCGTATTGCCGCCATATCGACATGTCGATGGACCCGACACAGGAACACTGCCACGAACGCCCCAAAATCTTACAAAAAATTCTTTATCAGGCATTCAGGCTTTTCCAGCTTGTTGTTTTGGCATTAATTATCCTTCGACACTGTATACTAACGTTAGCTCACAAAAAACCACAAGTTCTCAAAAAATTCGTTTTAAGGGTTTTCTCAGCCCGTTGATGTGATACCACCTTAGGCGAAAACTAAACAAATGCGAACATGAGAATTTGACGTGTTTATCTTATCTGCATTATCTCGGCGAGAATGCTTCATAGTTTATCAAAGTTTAGTCTTTTTAAACGCCTAAGATTTGGGTTAAACATTCTAAAAGAATTGTCGAAAGAACAAAAATATGAAAATTGCAATCATCGGCGCTGGATATGTTGGCCTTGTTACTGGTGCATGTTTCTCTGAGTTTGGTTTTGATGTTACTTGCATTGATAAAGAGCCTGAAAAAATCTCTCGCTTAAATGCCAATGATATTCCAATTTTTGAGCCAGGCCTTGATAGTTTGGTGGCTAAAAACGTTGCTGACGGGCGGTTGCACTTTACCACTGAACTTGCACAAACTGTTGGTGAAGCAGATGTGGTTTTCATTGCGGTTGGCACGCCTTCGCGACGCGGCGAGGACACAGCTGATATGGCATTTGTTCATGCTGCGGCCGCTGATATTGCGCGCGCATTAAATGGGTTCACTGTTATTGTAACCAAATCTACAGTCCCTGTTGGCACTGCCCGCGTTCTTGAAACTATTATTTTAGAAGCCAATCCAGACGCTGATTTTGAAATAGCCTCAAACCCTGAATTTTTACGTGAAGGCTGCGCCGTTACTGACTTTCTAACACCTGACCGTGTTGTTATTGGCACTGAGGCCGTACGGGCGCAAGAAAAGTTGTCTGCTCTTTACCAACCGTTATCACAGCGCAATATTCCGATTGTGTTCACCAGCCTTGAATCAGCCGAAGTCATCAAATATGCGGCCAATGCTTATTTGGCCATGCGTATTGGCTTTGTAAATGAGTTGTCTGATTTTTGTGATGCTGTTGGCGCTGATATTTCCACAGTTGCGAACGGCATGGGTTTGGACCACCGTATTGGCTTACACTATTTGCAACCGGGACCAGGATTTGGAGGCTCTTGCTTTCCAAAAGACACGCGCGCCTTGGCCCAAACTGCAAAAGCAGCTGGCACACCGACGCGTATTATAGAAGCGGTTATAAAGTCCAATGAGGACCGCAAAAACTCATTGGCCCAGCGCGTAATTAGTCGGTCAGGTGGCTCAATTGAGGGCAAACGATTTGGCATTCTTGGTGTTGCCTTTAAAGCTGATACCGATGATATGCGCGAAGCCCCTGCCCTGACCGTTATTCCAGCTTTGCAAGAAGCTGGTGCTACAATCATTGCTTATGACCCTGTTGCACAATCAACTGCTGCACCGATGTTTGAAAATGTTGAATGGGCCGAAGATGCTTATAGTTTGGCCAAGGATTGTGACGGGGTCATTGTTTTAACGGAGTGGAATGCATTTCGTGGCCTTGACTTAAACCGCTTAGCAGAAAACATGAAAACGCCTATTATGTTTGACTTTCGTAATATTTATGCGGGCCATGACATCGTCAACACTGCCTTTATTTATCATAGTGTTGGGCGCGCCGACATTATCGGCCAAGGCGGTAAAAACTAAATTTCTAGTTTGGTTGCTTTGGTCCAAGTGTAAACAGTCAACGCTTTTGCTTTGCCTTTTACCATAATGGATTGCTCGCGCTCTGACGGTAAAGCATACTGGGCGGCGTTGAGTGTTTGTTGAGACACGACCAACTCGGCAGCTAGCTCTTTGCTAGAGCCTTCTAGGCGACTGGCCGCATTTACTGTATCACCCAGCGCTGTAATGCGCTCGCCTGCACCTGATTCACTTGCAACACCAATGCGGCCTAGAATGGCATTTCCCGTATGAAGCCCAATGCCAATCCTCAAGCGTTCGGGCAATTCGCCTGCCATCGACATATTGAGGCTGTCCAAAACACCCGACATGGCTTTTGCCGCTTTTAAAGCTGCTTTTGCGCCCTGCTCACGCGATTGATCCATACCAAAAATAGCCATGATTCCATCACCCATGAATTTATCAACATAACCGCCAGCATCTTCAATTACCTCGCTCATATTGCCTAAATATTGATTGAGCAAAAACACAACATCGTAGGGCAATTGATCCTCAGACATTTTTGTAAACCCCCGCAAGTCAGCAAACAACATAGTGATTTCTTGTTCTACGCCCCAAAAATACTTATCAATATTGTGGGCATCTTCTGCCTTGGTTCGCTGGGCTGGCAAAAGTGGCACCACTGACAAATCAGCCATCGGACGCAACTGACAAGCCAGCCGCACATTGTCCATTGCACCAATTCGGTTTAGAACTTTTTGCTCAGTCTCACTGGCTTCTGGTTGGTTTTCAAGTCCCGTTAAAACCCTGACCCGACAAGTGGAGCACCGTGCTTTACCGCCACAAACTGAAGAATGGGGAATGTTGAAAGCCTTTGACGTTTCCAGCAAGGAATGACCTTTAGCCGTTTTGATAATCGGGCCATTGGAATAATCAATGGTAATCGACTGGCCAAAGCGGTCCCATAATGTACGGCCCAAACGAAAGGCGATGAACACACCTAAAATAATGGCATACCCCCAAAAAGTGTTATCCATCCATTTGGCTAGTATTTCATAATGCTCTTGAGTGTAAGGGTTTTTAAACTCATAAATTGTACCGACGATGCGGCCACCAACAGAGAAACCTGAAAAACCTAGTATTGGAATGAGAATTGCCAATCCCAACGCATAAGGCAAAACTTTCGAGAACCACGGTTTCATTCTCAGCCAAATATACAGGCCAATGCAGCTGTGCACCCATACCAACATAATCAATAGAGCTTGGTTGACCCCTTCGCCCGGCCACATCAAAAATAGTACGGTGACATAATTGTCATCTATGCCAAACGCTTCAAAGGCACCACGTGTTGCAATCATATGACGGAATAAAACCAATGGAATTAGTAAGCCAAAGCCAAGTTGCACGACTTCATTAAACTGCATTTTCCACGTGCGCCGGATTAAAAACTTAGACGCGCCTAACACAAGGTGAGTTATCCCAGACCCTGCCAAAATAATGGTGCCAAGAGTACTGCGTGTGACGGCCACGCGATACTCACGCGCTATTTCCATGGCCTCAATAGAGACAAGCCCCAAGGCGTGATTCAATAAATGGATCGCGGCAAAAGTGAATAACACTAAACCAGAACCAATTCTAAGCTGATGAACCAGCTCGCCGTTTGTAAGTTTCTGTTTTATTTTGTCGCTGCCGTCAGCCAAACTTAATTCTCCAAAAACAAACCATAACACCGTTAGCCAACTGCTCGTGAAATTTTTCATAACAAATTAAATTGATTGAATAAAACACGGACCTGACGTGTTTAGGGTTTTTCTGTCTCTTCCACCATCTCCAGCAAAGCTGACATTAAATGCAAGTTGGTTCGCGACTTTAGGCAAACAATCCATTCATTCATTTTTTCATGCAGGTCGTTGATTTCAATTACTTGCAAACGCGGGTCGTCAACAACTTCAGCAGTAGAAACCATGCCAATCCCCAATCCTGCAGCAACGGCCTCACGCACCGCTTCGCGGCCTTCCACTTCAATAAAACCAACGATCGATTGTTTGCTTTTATGCGATGCCTTGTCGAAAATTGTTCTGGTATGAGAACCCTTCTCGCGCAGCACCAATGGGCTTTGGATGAGTTGATCTAAACTAACAGAACCCTGTTTTGCTAAGGCATTTTCTTTCGAACAAATTGCAACCAGTTTATTTTGACTGAGTAAGCTGGAAACAAAACTTTTAGATGATGGATCCGTAGCAACAACAGCAAAGTCAATTTCTAATCGTTCGAGCTTTGCGATCAGACTCTTTGAATTGCCCGTGGTCACTGACAGTTTCACATTTGGATACTTTGTGCGGAATTTTGAAAGAACTGGCAATATGTGTACAGCAGCATCAGCACCGATCGTTAAGTAGCCTTCCTTCAAATCACTGGCCCGTTTTAGCAAATCTTTCGCCGCGAGTTCTGCTTCGAGCATTTTTTCGGCAAGCACATATAGCTTTCGGCCAATTTCCGTCAGCTGGACTTTTTTGCTGTTACGGACCAACAGTTGCAGCCCATAATTTTCTTCCAAATTTTTAATGTGATCTGAAACAGCTGGTTGGCTTATATTGAGTTTTTCTGCCGCATTGGAAAACCCGCCCCAGCGCGCGACTGCATGGAATGTTTTTAGTTGAGAAAACCGCATATAATCTCCAAAATGTGAACTAACTCAACATAAGAAAAGCTTATATCAACGATAAAATCAATCGATTTGACTTATAGCGGGTTGATTTTTAATCTATTCACAAATCTATCTTCAGGAAAACGCTATGTCATCACCAAAGGCAACTAGTAACGTTTCATTCAACGGGCCAGAAGGCCAAGAAGACATGCCTTATCTTCTAACCCCTGGACCTCTTACAACATCATCAAGTGTGAAGCTTGCTATGTTGGCTGATTGGGGATCGCGCGATATTGAGTTTCGTCAATTGGTTGGCGATATTCGCTCTCAGCTCGTCACAATGTCGGGTGCTGGCGATGATTATGAGTGCGTGTTGATGCAAGGCTCTGGCACATTTGCCATTGAAGCAGGCCTTGGTGCCTTTTGTCCTAAAGGGCGCACAAAGAAAACCCTCGTTGTTATTAACGGTGCTTATGGTCATCGCGCGGTTAAAATTCTCCAACACATTAACCGCCCTGTTACGACACTGGAATTTGATGAGGAAACACCTGTAGACACGGCAAAAGTTGAAGCAGCACTTAAAGCTGACCTCGATATTGAAGTGGTTTTCATTGTTCATTGCGAAACAACAACGGGGGTTATCAACCCTTTAAAAGAGCTATGCCAGACTTGCAAATCCCACGGTAAAACGGTTTACGTCGATGCGATGAGTTCGTTCGGCGCGCTAGAACTAAACATGAAAGAATACGGCATCGACATTATGGTGTCGTCGGCTAACAAGTGCATTGAAGGGGTTCCCGGATTTGGTTATGTGATTTGCAGTCGCGAACTTTTGGAGAAGTCAAAAGGAAAAGCACATTCGGTTTCTTTAGACCTTTATGACCAATGGGCTGCGATGGAAAAAACCGCGCAGTTTCGTTTTACCCCACCTACTCACGCCTTGGTGGCATTCCATCAAGCACTGCGCGAACATGCCAAAGAAGGCGGCGTTGTAGCGCGTGGCAAGCGCTATCAAAAGAACTGCGACACCCTTCTGACTGCGATGCGCAAATTAGGTTTTGTTACCTTGCTCGACGACAATGTGTCTGGCCCAATCATTCAGACATTTTTATCACCTGCTCATTCAAATTTTGATTTTGATACGTTCTATGACGGGCTTCGTCGGCATGGCTTTGCCATTTATCCAGGCAAACTGACCAAGCGCGACAGCTTTCGCATTGGAACCATTGGCAAGTTGGATAGCGCCGTGTTCACCCAGCTTATTGCTGCCATTGAAATAATCCTTGACGAAATGGGTGTCGATAGCCCGCTCCCCTAACCTTACTTAACCCTCACCTTTAGGAATGGAATTTTTAGCATGACAATCAAATCAGTTGCCGTGAATGATAGGTCTTATGCTTGGCCCAGCCAACCTGTTGTCGTCATTTGTTGCGATGGTTCAGAAGTGGACTACACAGACCGCGCAATGGAAAAAGGCCTGATGCCAAATCTGAAAAAAATTATTGCGAAAGGCCAAACAGGCATGGCCAAAAGCGTGGTGCCTTCGTTTACCAATCCTAACAATTTATCAATTGTTACGGGCCGCCCACCAGAAGTTCATGGCATTTGTGGCAACTACCTCATCGACCCAGACACCAATAAAGAAGTGATGATGAACGATCCCAAATTTTTACGGGCTCCTACCATTTTCGCTAAGTTTCAAAATGAGGGTGCAAAAATTGTTGTTGTAACGGCAAAGGATAAATTGCGGCTTTTACTTGGCAAGGGATTAAAGTTCGACGGCACTGCCGTTAGTTTTTCGGCTGAAAAGTCTGACCTTTGTACATTGGCCAACCACGGCATCGAAAACGCAAATGATTTCGTGGGCATGGACGTGCCTGCGGTATATTCAGCAGAACTATCTGAGTTTGTATTTGCTGCTGGTGTAAAGTTGATGGCCAGTATGAGGCCTGACTTGATGTACTTATCGACAACGGATTATGTTCAGCATAAATTTGCACCTGGCTCTGAAGGCGCAAACTCCTTTTACGCAATGATGGATAAGTATTTGGGCGAGCTTGATGAAGCAGGCGCGCGCATTGTCTTAACAGCCGACCATGGCATGAAAGACAAACACCTGGCCGATGGTTCGCCCGATGTATTGTACTTGCAAGACAAGATGGATGAATGGCTCGGCAAAGATGCGGCAACAGTCATTCTTCCCATTACCGATCCTTATGTTGTGCACCACGGGGCGCTTGGTTCGTTTGCAACAATTTATCTACCACAAGATATTGATGCACAAAAAATGTGTGAGAGAATTAAAGCCCTTGAAGGCATCGATGTTTGCATGACCAACAAAGAAGGCTGCAAATATTTTGAGCTGCCAAACGATCGAACTGGCGATCTTATTGTTGTTTCGGGCGGCCCAAACCACACCAAGGTTTTAGGCACTTCGGCAGATAAACATGACCTATCTGGCCTTAAAGTCCCTCTTCGCTCACATGGCGGGATTAGCGAACAATCCGTCCCATTTATTACCAATGCAAAGTTGAGGAATCTTCCCAAAGACTTGCGCAATTTTGATGCGTTTTTTGTTGGCTGCAACTGTTTTGTATAAAGGAAACACCCCATGATAAATGAAGCTATGCGCATTGGTGGCGAGAAAGTTTTCACCAAACAAGTGATTAAAGTTAGATACCCTTATACAAATGAAGTGATCGGCACCGTGCCAGCGGGCAATGCAGAACACGCCAAAAAGGCATTTAAGATTGCGGCTGAATACAAACCAAAACTGACCCGTTATGAACGCCAACAAATCTTATTAAAAACCGCTGAAATCATTCAAGAACGGCGCGAAGAAATTGCTAAAGTTTTGACTCTTGAACTGGGCATTTGCCAGCAACATGCTTTGTACGAAACGGGCCGTGCCTATGATGTTTTCACCCTTGCGGGCCAATTGACTATTCTTGATGATGGACAAATTTTTTCTTGCGATTTAACCCCGCACGGCAAAGCGCGGAAAATTTATACCAAACGCGAGCCTGTTGGTACGATCTCAGCCATTACACCGTTTAATCATCCCCTCAACATGGTCGCACATAAAATTGCACCGTCCATTGCCACCAACAATTGCATGGTTTGTAAGCCCACCGAACTAACCCCGCTTACCGCCATCACCTTAGCTGACATTTTGTATGAGGCAGGTTTGCCCGTTGAAATGTTCCAAATTGTAACGGGTTGGCCACAAGATATTGGCGAAGAGATGATTACCAATAAAAACGCTGACATTATAACGTTTACTGGTGGTGTCCCTGTTGGCAAAATGATTGCCGATAAAGCGGGTTATAAACGCAGCGCCCTTGAATTGGGCGGCAATGATCCACTGATTATTCTCAATGATATTTCTGATGAGGATTTGGACAAAGCAGCCAGCATTGCTGTTGCTGGTGCCACGGGAAATTCTGGCCAACGTTGCACTGCTGTAAAACGCATTCTTATTCAAGAGAGTATTGCTGATAAAGTTGTGCCTTTAATTTTAGAAAAGGCAAAGCAAATAAAGTTTGGCGATCCGATGGATCCAGATACGCAACTTGGCTGCGTTGTCCATGAGCAGGCCGCAGAAGTTTTTGAGAATCGCGTTTTGCAAGCGGCAAAAGATGGGGCCAAAATCCTATATCATCCAAAACGTCAAGGTGCTTTGTTACCGCCGATCGTTGTTGACCATGTTCCCCATGAAAGTGAACTTGTGCTTGAGGAAACTTTTGGTCCCATTATTCCTATAATCCGTGTCCCTGATAATGATGAAGAGGTGATGGCAATTTCTAACTCAACCGCTTTTGGATTATCAGCTGGTGTTTGCACCAACGACCTTTCGCGAATCACAGCGTTTATCGAGGGATTAGATGTGGGCACTGTGAATATTTGGGAAGCACCAGGTTACAGAATTGAAATGTCTCCATTTGGTGGGATCAAAGATTCTGGCAATGGTATTAAGGAAGGGGTTTTGGAGGCCATGAAGTTCTTTACAACGATTAAAACCTATTCTTTGCCTTGGCCTACTTGACAGCAAAGTGTCATATATTTTACAACTGTCGACCGCAATGATAGTATCATTACATAGCGATAAGCAAAATATATTGTAATAAAAAACAGGCATGTACATGGCTCCCTCGTTAAATTTGTTCGGACGAACAAAACACCTTGAACAGCAAATTGATAGTTTCTTTGACAAAATTTCTGAGTCGTCTGTCGTTTATAGATTAGCTGTTCGAGTATATTTAAAGGAAGGCGCAAACGAAGAATTTGAAGAGCGCTTAACCCGGGTAACAAATTTAGAAACCGAAGCCGATCACCTTCGCCGCAGTATCGAAAACCAACTTTATACGAATACACTTATTCCAGATTCACGCGGCGATGTGTTGGGCCTGATTGAAACGGCGGATCAGTTATTGACTAAGTTTGAAGGGTCATTGTGGGCGTTTTCAATTGAAAAACCTGACATCCCTGAAGAATTCCGCCATGGTTATAAAAAACTAACCAGCATGGTGGTCAAAGCTTCTGATGAATTATGCTTAGGCGCACGGGCTTTTTTTCGCAGCCCGCACGATGTGCAAGCCTATAACCACAAAGTGCAACTTTATGAAAAAGAAGCCGACATGATTAGCACGACTCTAAAGCGTGCTATTTTTGATTCAGATTTAGAACTCCCTCGCAAACTCCACTTACGAGAGTTCGTAGAACAAATTGATGGGGTTGCCGATTTGGCAGAAGACATTGCCGACCGCCTAGCGATCTATTCAATCAAACGAACTGTTTAATCAACATGGATCCGCTCGTACTTATTTTCCTAACCAGTGGTCTGTTTTTGGGCTGGGCGTTAGGCGCAAATGATGCCGCAAATGTCTTTGGGACCGCCGTTGGCACAAAGATGGTCAAGTTCCGAACTGCCGCAATCATCTGTTCAGTTTTCGTCATCCTTGGTGCGTTAATTTCAGGGGCAGGTGCTTCTCACACATTGGGCAAGCTCGGCGCGATTTCAGCACTTCCAGGGGCCTTTATGACCGCCCTTGCTGCTGCTGCTGCCGTGTTCTCGATGACCAAGTCTGGCTTACCAGTTTCTACAAGCCAAGCCATTGTTGGTGCCATCATTGGCTGGAACTTTTTTTCTGGTAATCCAACTGATTCAAATACCCTCACCAAAATTCTACTGACTTGGGTTTTGTGCCCAGTCTTGGCGGCTATCATCGCTGTCATTCTTTTTAAGTCTTTAAAGTTATACAGTAAATTATTCCCCGTCCATTTAATCCGAGCTGATGCTTATACCCGTATAGGGCTAATTATGGCTGGCGCTTTTGGAGCCTATTCGCTCGGTGCTAATAATATTGCTAACGTTGTTGGCGTGTTTATTCCAGCCAAACCATTTCCTGATTTGGTTTTTGGCACATGGGTGTTTAGCTCTACCCAACAATTGTTCTTGATGGGCGGGCTTGCGATCGCGATTGGTGTTTTCACCTACTCTAAAGGCGTGATGATGACCGTTGGCGGAAACCTTGGGCGGTTATCTGCAACAGCGGCTTTCATCGCAGTTATGTCTCATTCAATCGTATTGTTTTTGTTTGCTTCTCGCGGCTTGGAGGCTTGGCTAGCTGGCCAAGGATTGCCGACCATCCCGTTGGTGCCCGTTTCAAGTTCGCAGGCTGTTGTTGGTGCTATTGTTGGCATATCAATCTTGCAAGGAACATCTGGCATTCGCTGGGCAACACTTGGAAAAATTGTAGCGGGATGGGTTGCAACCCCATTCGCAGCAGGCATCATATGTTTTATCGGGTTGTTCTTTTTGCAAAATGTATTTGGCTTGGTTGTTAAATAATAATCATGCCAGTGCGTTCTTATGGGTTTCTTCATCAAGTATTTGCTTTGATACCACACCTTCACACTCGCACGTGTGTTTCGATCAATCAGAGAACCAAAGCCTAACCGACAAACCCCACACAACACTTTTGGCAACACCACATAAAAAACCCGACCCACAAATATTTGAGGGTCGGGCTATTATTAACTTGCTATGTAAAGCCGCTTTATTTAGGAGCGACTTTATTGAGGCTATCTGATTTCCAGATATTGCCAAAGGCACCTTTACCAGGGTTTACGCCCACTGGTTTTTCCTCTTTCTTTTTGGATCCAGCAGCATCTTCTAGGTTGTTTGGTTTGAACACATTGCCAAAGTTGGTTTGTCCTGGGCTTTGCGATCC
>JAMOMM010000544.1 GCA_027067085.1 Hyphomicrobiales bacterium | reverse complement strand
CCACGGACCTGAATTTGGCCCAGATTTAGAGCCTGTTACGTTGCGCTTTTTTACTGTCTTAGCAGACTTTGGCCCGCTTGGCGTCCAAACAGTTTCAGGGCGAATATTCAATTCAATCGCCATCTTTTCTAACGCCGCAATGCGCAGCGCCGTATTCGGATGAGTTTGAAACAAACTGTCCAACCTCCCGCCCAATAAGGGATTGATGATAAACATATGCGCCGTTGCAGGATTGGCTTCTGCAGCTTCATTTACATAGCTTTTGCTACTCACCGCAATTTTTTCAAGCGCCGAAGCAAGCCACAACGGATTGCCACAAATTTCTGCACCGCCCTTATCAGCTGAATATTCGCGCGTCCGTGAAATCGCCATTTGCACAATCATTGCGCCCATCGGAGCCAAAAACATCATTGCCAACGTGCCGATCAGACCAAGCGGGTTACTGCGCCCACGACCAAAAAACATAGCAAAGTTAGCCACCATCGAAATAGCACCTGCCAATGTCGCGGTAATGGTCATAATTAACGTGTCGCGGTTTTTTACATGGGCCAATTCATGGGCCATAACGCCAGCCAATTCTTCGCGGCTTAAACTGGCAATCAACCCCGATGTTGCAGCAACCGCCGCATGTTCTGGGTCACGGCCCGTCGCAAACGCATTGGGTTGGTTTTCGTCAATAATAAACACCTTAGGCATTGGCAAATCTGCTTGGTTTGCCAACCGCTCAATCAACCCATAAAAAGCTGGTGAGGATTGCTTGCTCACTTGACGTGCATTGTGCATTTTCAACACCATGTCGCCAGAGTTCCAATAGGCAAACACGTTGGTGCCAATAGCAATGATAAAGGCCAAAGCCATGCCCATCTCCCCGCCCATCAAATAGCCGACAGCCAAGAACAATCCCGTCATCGCTGAGAGTAAAAGCCCTGTTTTAACAATATTCATGCAGTCAAAATCCTTGATCGAAAAACCTACCCATCATATATGATAGCACTAACGTTGTTTTTCAAACTGCCTTATAATCCGATGAGTGCTGATATGCAAAAAAACTTAAAACCAAAGCCCCTAACTTTAGAACAAAAGCGCGCCCAAGCCGAACGCGCTTTGGCCGAAGCACAACACCGCCGTAAGCAAGCCGATAAACAAGAATTGGCCCCTGAAAAAAACGGCCGTGATGGACCAGAAGCCACCCGTTTTGGCGATTGGGAAAAAAACGGCTTAACTTCCGATTTTTAGGCCCAGTTTTGAGCAGAGCTGTTAGGCAACTTTTTCAGATTGATGCACCACACTTTGCCGCGTGTTACTTTCGCGTTGATCTGATGCCAACCAATTATCAAGCATACGATTAAGCCAGCTCTCAACCGCCCCATCATATTTCAATCGATCAGCAAAATGGCTTCCCCGTGGTCGCGCGCCTGGTAACACCAAACGCTTTTCTGCTTTCACCGTCCAACGATGGGTCATGGCCAACGTCACTTCGGGGTGAAACTGCAAACCAATAGCTGTTTCATTATAATCAAATGCTTGATTAGGAAAGGCCCCTGATCCCGTTGCTAACAAACGCCCACCAAGAGGTATCTCAAAGCCATCACGATGCCATTGATAAACACATTTTGGCCACGGTCCAAAGCGCGCCACACCAGCATCGGTTGCCTTGATCGGATAGTACCCAATTTCAGCTTGCTGATCGGGGTGGGGATAAACTTCGGCCCCCAAATGGCGCGCCAACATTTGCCCACCCAAACACAAACCTAAAAACGGCGCACGCTCTTTAAGAGGCACTGCGATCCAATCAACTTCACGTTTAAGGCCTTCAATGGTTTCATCATCATAGGCAGACATCGGCCCGCCAAAAATGATGGCACCTGCATGATTTTCCATCGTTGACGGCAAAACATCACCCAGCACAGGGCGACGAATATCTAATTCAAACCCTCGGCGACGCAACAACACCCCAACCCTGCCCGCAATCGAGGTTGCTTGATGAAGAATAATAAGGATTTTTTTGCCCATCATTGACCTTTAAATATCTTTCGCAAAACCATCATCATTACTTAGGCTTTTGAAACAACCTAATGATTGGCATCATCAGGGCTTTAGGCATAAATTTAGCCGACCACACTGTCAGTAAATTCATAATCCCTGGCACCACAACCGTATTGCCAGACTTAAACCCAGCCCAACCATCAAGCGCCACTTCGTCGGCAGTTTTCGGCCCCATCATTTTATATAAAACCCGCTTAGTATCCATGTCAGCGTTAGCTTGAAAGCCCGTATCAACAGGGCCTGGACATAGCGTCATAACTTTAATTTTTGTGTTCCGTAATTCATTGGCCAAGCCATCCGAAAATGATTGTACATAAGCTTTACTGGCATAATAAACGCTCATATATGGCCCTGGCATAAAGGCGGCAACCGATGAGACATTGATAATACCACCCGTGCCACGTTCAATCATTTGCGGCAAAAACCGCAAGGTGATTTCTGTCAGCGCTTTAATGTTTAAATCAATAATCGCCAATTGTTTTTCAACGGGCAGTTTTGCCGTTTCTCCAACCAATCCAATACCAGCATTGTTGATGATAATATCTGGCACAATGGCGCGCTGTTTTAAATCTGCCACCAAATTATCAACCGCACCAACCACAGCAAGGTCCATCGGCAGAACAATCGTTGTCGTCTCGTTTTTGGTCATTTCCATGCCCGCAATGCGGTTCAATTCATCACCACTACGCGCCACTAAAATCAGATCGTAACCATCATTGGCCAATAGTTCGGCAAAGGCCTTGCCAATACCGCCCGATGCCCCCGTAATTAACGCCGTTTTTTTCGTCTGCCCACTACTCATTAAAAATACCCAAGATAAAACATTGCATTTATTGCGCCCAATATGGACAATAACCGATCAAACAACAAGGCGACACACTGGCCTAAAGTCAGGTACAGTATCTGACCCAGTATTTGGCCCAGTTTCAGGAGATACAAATGAGCGGTTTCAAAGGCACATATATTTTGGCCATCGACCAAGGCACGACTTCCTCGCGCGCCATAATTTTTGACCACAACACCAGCCCCATCGCTCAAGCCCAACAAGAGTTTACCCAACACTTTCCAAAATCAGGTTGGGTTGAACACGATCCACAAGAGATTTGGCAAACCACGATTGATACCTGTAAGCAGGCAATCACCAAAGCAGGCATTACGGCAAAAGACATTGCAGCCATTGGTATTACCAACCAACGCGAAACCACAATTGTTTGGGACAAAACAACAGGCGAGCCCATCTATAATGCGATTGTCTGGCAAGACCGCCGCACAAGCCAGACATGCCAGCAGCTAAAAAGCAACGGCCTTGAACCAACCATCACCAAAAAAACCGGCCTTTTGCTCGATCCATATTTTTCAGGCACCAAGGTCGCATGGATTTTAGACAATGTTGAAGGCGCTCGAAAAAAGGCTGAACAAGGCGATTTGTTATTTGGCACAGTGGACTGCTTTTTATTATGGCGGCTAACGGGCGGCAAAACCCACGCGTCAGATGCCACCAACGCAGCGCGCACCATGCTGTATAATATTGCCACTGGCCAATGGGATGACGAATTATTGTCTATCCTCAACGTCCCCAAATCTATGCTGCCACAAGTTAAAGATTCAAGCGCTGATTTTAGCACAACTGACCCATCACTATTTGGGGCTGCCATCAATATTTACGGCATTGCAGGCGACCAACAAGCTGCAACCATCGGCCAAGCCTGTTTTGAACCTGGTATGATGAAATCAACTTATGGTACGGGCTGCTTTGCCATTCTAAATACGGGCGATGAAATGGTGTTATCAAAAAACCGCCTCCTCACCACCATCGCCTATCAACTAGATGGTAAACCAACATATGCCCTTGAAGGTTCAATCTTCATTGCTGGTGCCGCCGTTCAATGGCTGCGCGATGGTTTAAAAATTATCGATGATGCGACCCAAACAGGCGACATGGCCCGCCAAGCCGACCCCGAACAAGATGTATATCTCGTACCCGCATTCACAGGGCTTGGCGCGCCTTATTGGGATGCGGAGTGCCGTGGGGCCATTTTCGGTCTCACCCGTGGCACGGGTCCAAATGAGTTGGCCCGCGCGGCCCTTGAGGCTGTGTGTTACCAAACCCGCGATTTAATCAGCGCCATGAAAGATGATTGGCCAACGGACTATCAAACCACATTAAGAGTAGATGGAGGTATGGTCGCCTCCGATTGGACAATGCAGTTTTTAGCCGACATGATCGATGCCGATGTTGACCGCCCGCAAATATTAGAAACCACCGCCCTTGGCGCGGCTTACCTTGCAGGCCTAAAAGCAGGCGTTGTGCCCGACATTAAAACCATTTCCCAAAACTGGAAATTACAACGCACGTTCTCATCACAAATGAACACCAAAACCCGCGCCCGAAAATATGCGGGCTGGAAGGATGCCGTTTCGCGCACTTTGAGTAAATAGCAGCCTATTCGTTGACCAAAACAATTTTACCAATGTGAGCAGAGGTTTCCATCAACGCGTGGGCTTTGCTGGCATCTTCAAGCGCAAAAGTTTTAAACAATTGCGGCTTAACTGTTCCAGCCTCAATCAACGGCCAAACTTTTTCATACAATGCATTGGCAATGGCCGCTTTGTCTTCAATCGAGCGAATACGCAAAGTCGAACCCGTCAACGTCAAGCGTTTGAGCATCACGGGCATAAAATTCACTTCCGCTTTTGAGCCATGCAAAAACGCGATTGAAACAATACGGCCATTAAGCGCCGCTGCTTTGATGTTACGTTCAATATAATCGCCGCCGACCATATCCAAAATAACATCAGCGCCATATTTATCGGTCGCAGACTTTATCTCAACAACAAAATCTTGCTCACGGTAATTAAAGCATTTTTCTGCCCCAAGCTTTTCAGCAAAGGCGCATTTTTCAGCACTGCCCGCAGTTGCAAAAACCTGCGCCCCAAAAGCTTTAGCCAATTGAATAGCCGTTGTGCCAATGCCACTGGTGCCACCATGCACTAAAAACACTTCACCCTTTTTAAGCCCAGCACGATCAAACACATTGGTCCACACAGTAAAGAAAGTCTCAGCAATGCCCGCTGCCTCTGCCATGCTTAACCCCTTAGGGACGGGCAGAGCGTTGAGCTCATGAGCAACGCAATATTGGCTATAACCACCGCCAGATAC
>JAMOMM010000543.1 GCA_027067085.1 Hyphomicrobiales bacterium | reverse complement strand
TGATCTAAACCTGCCTCGCTAAGACCCAGCGTATCTAAATATTCACCGCGCTCTTCGCGATCAAGCTGAGCAACCTCTTCTTCAATCGCAGCAGAAATAATAACCACTGCAGCGCCTTCCCTATCAGCTTTTTCCTGTACCTTCTTTGAAAGTTCGTTACCCGTGCCCGCCGCATCTTCTTCAACATTACACACATAAAGCACAGGTTTTGCCGTCAGCAAGTTTAACTCACGCCACGCCTTTGCTTCTTCCTTATCGATTTCAGCAAGATTAGCAGGTTTCCCGTCCTCTAAAAGAACCGTTGCTTTCTTCATCAAGCCAACCAAAAAGATTGCTTCTTTTTCGCCCGACTTGGCTTTCTTTTCCATACCGCTGAGCCGCTTTTCAAGACTTTCGAGATCAGCCAACATCAATTCAGTCTCAATAATCTCAGCATCACGTATCGGATCAACACTACCTTCAACATGGGTAATATCGCCATCTTCAAAACACCGCAGCACGTGCACAATCGCATCAACTTCACGAATGGTGGCCAAAAATTTATTGCCCAAGCCTTCACCTTTTGATGCCCCGCGCACAAGGCCTGCAATATCAACAAAGGCCAACCGCGTTGGAATAATTTCCTTAGAACTGGCAATCTCAGCCAATTTAAACAACCGCGGATCAGGCACCGCAACATCGCCAACATTTGGCTCGATTGTACAAAAAGGATAATTTGCTGCCTGCGCTGAAGCTGTTTCAGTTAATGCATTGAACAGTGTCGACTTACCAACATTTGGCATACCAACAATACCGCACTTAAAACCCATCTTAATTATCCTTTTTATTATCTAGCTTTTGCTCTGGTAGGAAAGGCACAACAGCTAAATGTACTTTATTCTGAAAACTTGAAAATTCCCCTGAAATCAACAGAGGCATTTGTTTTGCGATTTCTTCAATCGTTGGGCCGAGCCACACCTGGTCAGATTTTGAAAAATCTTTTAACACATGTTGTGACACATCTTGTTTATTTCCCGGGTGACCAACACCAATTCGCACCCGATGAAAATCATCACCTAAATGGGATTTGATCGAGCGAATGCCATTATTACCAGCATGACCGCCACCAGTTTTGGTTCTCATTTTTCCAGCTGGCAAAGCAAGTTCATCGTGAATGACATAGACATCATCGAGATTTAAATTGTAAAATTTCACTGCTTCGCCAAGCGAACGCCCAGACTCATTCATATAAGTCGTCGGCTTCATCAGCAAAACTTTGTGGCCACCAATACGGCCTTCACTTGTTTCTGCTTGAAAACGCTTTCGCCAATTGGCAAAACCCCACTCACGAGCAATTTCATCAATCGCCATGAAACCGACATTGTGTCTATTATTGGAATATTTGGAACCCGGATTGCCCAGGCCTGCAAGCAGTATCATGGCATCACCATTTGGGGTTTTTACTCATATTTTCAAATGAGAGATCTTATAGATAAATTCGGGCTAAGAAGACCTCTTAGCCCGAATAATAATCGTGGATCAGTCTTCGCTTTCGCTGGTAGCGCCTTCACCATCAGCAGCGGCTTCTTCGCCTTCAGCTGCGGCTGCAGCTGCAGCTGCGTCTTCTTCCTCATCGGCACCGCCTGATGGGGCTGCGATCGTACAAATTGTAAAGTCGCGATCATCGATAGCAAGGGTTGCACCTTCTGGCAATGTAAGGTCAGAACCGTGAACACTGTCACCAATTTCAAGACCAGCCAAGTCAACATCAATTGATTCAGGAATTTGCGTAGCGCGAACATCCATTTCAATTTCATAACGCACAACGTTCAATGTACCACCTGCTGAAAGGCCTTTACATTCATCTTCGTTCAAGAAGTTACAAGCAACTTCAACAACGATGCGTGCACCTTTACCAAGACGTAAAAAATCTACGTGCTGAATTGTATCACGAACGGGATCAAATTGAATATCACGAGCGATTGAACGAACTTCGTCACCGCCAACGTGTACTTCAACCAACATAGACATAAAACGCCCAGTGTTGACGTGTTTAGCCAAATCTTGATAGCCAAATGATACTAAAATAGGGTCTTGCTTATCACCATAGATGACAGCTGGTACGCGTCCGGAATTACGGATAGCACGAGCGGCCCCCTTGCCGCCTCGTTCACGTACATTTGCTTCAAGCACAACGATTTCCGCCATGATATTCTCCTGAAATAAAGTCGTTTCAATTAAAATAAATTCAAGCCACTTGGCCCAAAACCCTAAGGTGCAACCCCCTCCAGGGGTGGATGGAAGCACAACACATAAGGCGGCGTGACTTATACTAGGGTTACGCCCTAAGCGCAATGCCTATTTGGCAACCAAATCATCCCGCAAAACACCATTCAAACAGCCATGCAAAAATATTCTGAAACCTCAGAAAGTTCGTGCCGATAGGCCTTCAACTAAAATGGATACTTTGGACCACGATACTGCTTATTAAATCCGGGATAACGCGGACCAACAAAAAGTTTCAGTCTTTCTTCACGTGTATAATACGGCACATGATAGATACGCTGAATAATCACCTTCGTATTATTCGCATCTTTTTTCACTGGTTTCTTTTCGGCCTTCTCAACTGGGTTCGGTGTCGGGGTAAAAATCCTAACCTTACTCGAACCTGCAAGACTTGCCGATGAAAGCATTACTAAGCCTAAGCTAACGACTAAACTTGATTTAAAAAAATTCTTCATGGCACACCTTCAAACAAGGAAACCCGCATCTCTTATTAAGTTAAGGCACAACCCTTCAAATTGAAAGAAGTTTGTTTTCACAATTTCGCACGTTTACGAATAGCCGTTGAGCTTTCAACACGCTGGGACATCGGCACAAAGCACCACGATGGCGTTTTTGCACCCACCAGCAACGCAGCATCTTCACCAGCATACTGATGGTTTTTATATATTTGAGCGGCAACTGAACCCAGCGCGCGGCTCCCCCACTCAGGTCGATCAAACACCGCAACGGGTAACGTTTGCAAAATAGTTTGCCAATCATTCCAACGGTGCAAACCAGCAAAGCTATCAGCACCCATCAACCAGACAAAATCGCCTTGTTCAAAAACTCTACTTAGTTTTACAAACGTTTGCGCTGTAGTCGTTGTGCCTAAGTCACGTTCAAAATCACAAACAATAAATCTTGGGTGGTTTGCCACCTCACGCGCTACCGCCATACGCTCATCAAAGTCGCTGGTTTCATCGGCAAGTTTCAACGGATTTTGTGGAGAAACCATCCACCAGACATAGTCAAGTTGCAATCGCGCCATAGCCATTTTTGCCAACGAAAAATGACCATAATGCGCAGGGTTAAACGAGCCACCAAACAGCCCTATTCGTCGTCCCGCAATGGGTTGATATTTATTGATCGAAAAACTCATTTTGGACGCGTTTGACCATTGCCTCTAACTTGGTATTTAAAGCTGGTAAGCTGTTCTAAACCAACAGGGCCACGCGCATGCATTTTACCCGTGGCAATACCAATTTCAGCCCCAAATCCAAATTCTCCACCATCAGCAAATTGCGTTGAAGCATTATGCAATACGATCGCACTATCCACACCATTTAAGAAAACTTGTGCCGTGTCTTCATTGTCGGTGATAATAGAATCGGTGTGTTGCGAACCATACTTAGCAATATGCGCCATCGCCCCCTCAACCCCATCAACAACTTTCATCGATATGATCGAATCCAGATATTCCGTTGACCAATCTTCTTCGTTGGCAGGTTTTACCTTGCTGTCTGCGGCAACAGAAATATCGCCACCGCGAATTTCGCAACCTGCATCACTCAACGCTTCAATAATTGTGCTCAAGTGCTTCTCAACACCAGCTTTATCGATCAAAACCGTTTCAGCCGCACCGCAAATACCCGTGCGGCGCATTTTTGCATTCACCGTAATATCGCGCGCCATATCAACATCAGCATCCTTATCAATATAAACATGACAAAGCCCTTCAAGATGCGAGAACACAGGCACACGCGCTTCTGCTTGCACCCGCCCGACAAGGCTTTTGCCACCGCGCGGAATAATCAGATCCACAGTCCCCTCAAGGCCTGACAGCATAGCGCCAACCGCAGCTCGATCATTGGTTTGAACCATTTGAATAACATCGCCCGACAGGCCTGCATCTTCTAAACCAGCACGCAAGCATTTAACGATAGCACGTGAAGAATTAAGCCCATCAGACCCACCGCGTAAAATTGCTGCATTTCCAGACTTCATACAAAGCGCGCCTGCATCAGCCGTCACATTTGGCCGGCTTTCGTAGATAATCCCAATCACCCCAATTGGCACGCGCACCCGTGAAAACTTTAAACCATTTGGTTGTTCCCACTGGGCAATGGTTTCACCAACAGGGTCATTCAATTTGGCAATAGCTTCTAAACCCGCTGCCATTGCTTCCACCCGCTGTGGATTCAATGTTAATCGGTCAACAAAAGAACCACGCAAATTTTTATTCTCTGCAGCTTTCACATCAATCTCATTGGCCACCAAAATTTCATCTTGACCAGCACGAATATGCTTTGCCATGGCCGCTAAAGCTGTGTTCTTAACATCACTAGGTGCCAATGCCAAAGTGATCGCTGCAGCTTTTGCTTTACGACCCATTTCCAACATTTCATCATTTATAGTGTTATTCATAACTCAACTTCCCGTTAATACTAAATCATCTCGATGGATCAATTCATCACGTCCTGCATAGCCCAAACGCTGTTCAATTTCACCTGACCGATAGCCCATTATCGCCACAGCGTCTGCTTTTTCATAAGCAATCAATCCGCGCGCCACTTCCCCACCGTTTTCGTTTAAAATGCTCACCGCATCGCCACGCTCAAATTCACCTTCAACGTTTTTCACCCCAGCTGGCAGCAAGCTCGTACCACGACCCAAAGCATTTACAGCCCCATCGTCAATGGTGATAGCACCACGCACTTCTAAAGAACCCGCAATCCACGTTTTGCGTGCATCGGTAGGTGATGCTGAAGGTTTAAACCAGCTGCAGCGCGCACCATTTAGAACCCTTGAAATTGGCGACAATGCATTACCTTTTGCAATTACCATGCTTGCGCCTGCACCAACGGCAATTTTCGCAGCTTCAATTTTGGTAATCATTCCACCCGAACCAACATCGGTTTCGGCCACCCCCGCCATAGCCTCAATTTCAGGAGTAATCTTTTCAACCAAAGGAATAAATT
>JAMOMM010000542.1 GCA_027067085.1 Hyphomicrobiales bacterium | reverse complement strand
CACCAAACAGGTGCAACATTTTTAGTGAGTTGTAATCCATGTATTTAGCGATGATGGTGCCAGAAAAATCCATGTGTTGTCTCTCAAAATAAAAAAGCCACCCTTAACAGGTGGCTCTTTAATAGTGGTATTTTTTGACACTGTCTAGTTTTGTTTTGACACTGTCTAGTTATGTTTGTTTTGTTCGACCTTAGCTCATTACAGGCAGTGTAAATTCAGCACCGTCTTTAATGCCTGAAGGCCAACGAGCTGTTACTGTTTTTGTGCGTGTGTAGAAGCGGAATGCGTCTGGGCCGTGTTGGTTTAGATCGCCAAAGCCTGATGCTTTCCAGCCGCCAAATGTAAAGTATGACAATGGCACAGGAATTGGCACATTAACACCAACCATGCCGATGTTGATACGTTTGGCAAAGTCGCGTGCTGTATCACCATCGCGGGTGTAGATGACAGCGCCGTTGCCATATTGGTGGGTCATTGGATATTCAAGTGCTTCTTCATAAGTATCAGCGCGAACAACTGAAATAACAGGGCCAAAGATTTCGTCTTTGTAGATGGACATATCGCCCGTTACGTTGTCGAACAATGAGCCGCCAATAAAGAAGCCATTTTCATAGCCCTGCATTTTAAAGCCGCGGCCATCAACCAATAGGTCGGCACCATCGGCAACGCCTTGGTCGATATAACCAGATACGCGTTCGATCGCATCGGCATTGACCATTGGACCGTAATCAGCTTCGCGGTCGGTTGAGGGGCCAACACGAAGAGATTCAACGCGAGGGATAAGTTTTGCAACCAATTTGTCGGCAGCTTCTTTGCCAACAGGCACAACAACTGAGATTGCCATGCAGCGTTCGCCAGCTGAGCCATAACCTGCACCAATGAGCGCATCAACAACTTGGTCCATGTCAGCGTCTGGCATGACGAGCATGTGGTTTTTAGCACCGCCAAATGTTTGAGCGCGTTTGCCGTTTGCTGTGGCGCGTGAATAAACATAATGAGCGATTGGTGTTGAGCCCACAAAGCCAACGGCTTGAATGTCTGGATCATCAAGAATGGCATCAACAGATTCTTTATCGCCATTGACCACATTAAGAATGCCAGCAGGAAGGCCTGCTTCGATCATCAATTCTGCAAGGCGCATTGGCACTGCAGGATCACGCTCTGATGGTTTTAGGATAAATGCGTTGCCACACATGATGGCTGGGGCAAATTTCCACATTGGGATCATGGCTGGGAAGTTAAACGGGGTGATGCCTGCAACAACGCCCAAAGGTTGGCGCATTGAATACATATCAATACCTGGGCCTGCGCCTTCAGTAAATTCACCTTTCATTAGGTGAGCAACGCCAGTTGAAAATTCGCAAGTTTCAATGCCGCGTAGAATATCGCCATGGGCATCAGGAATTGTTTTGCCGTGCTCATTTGAAAGTGCTTGAGCTAGTTCTTCTTTTTCAGCATTTACAAGCTCGATAAATTTGACCATGACGCGGGCGCGTACTTGAGGGTTTTTTGCGGCCCATGCTGGTTGAGCTGCCTTTGCATTTTCAACAGCTGCGCGCATTTCAGCAGTTGAGGCAAGAGCAACAGTTGCTTGGACTTCACCTGTATTTGGGTTGTAAATATCGCTGAATTTACCAGAGGTGCCAGCAACATTTTTGCCGCCAATAAAATGTCCGTATTCTTTCATGGGATTGTCCTTGCCTTGAGTGTGAATTTTTGAGTGTGAAAAGTTAAAACCTTGAGTTTGTTTTAGCAATAAGCCTTAGAATATGTTTGTACCAATTCGTACCGTTTGGTCGGGCCAGATTATATACTGACCATTTAGTCAGTTTTTGTTATGCAGGTCAATGAATAGCTTGTGCTCGGCAGTGTTTATTTAACTATATATCAGGTTCGAGGATGTGGGTCACAATTTCATCAAGGCAAGCTATGATAACCTCTAGGTTGGCGCGATAGTAAATTTTACGACCAATGCGTTTGTTGATAACAAGGTTTTTGTAGGTCATGTCTTTAAGGTGAAAAGACAAAGTTGCAGGTGGTAAGTTCAGTGCTTGACCAATGTCGCCAGCAGGTAGGCCCATTGCATTATCTCCGCGCGAATGGGGGGCAATGAGTTTTAAAATCTCTAGGCGGGTGGGTTGGCCAAGGCCAGAGAATATATTGGCTGCAATTTTAGATTCCATGATTCTATATCCATAGAATTATGAGTCGTGTCAATACGGGGCTGGGTTGTCTGTTACTTAAAGAATTCTGGACGCTTTGATAGCGGAGCCAAATAGGTGTTCTCAAATGAACAGCGCTGCTCGCCAGCAACATATGGAGCGATGGCATATTCATTAAACGAAATGGTGGTTTCGGTTTTTCCAAACTGCCAGCGGCTTGCGTCTTTAATGTGGTTGGTGATCTGGTTTGGATAATCTTCTTGATAGGCGTTAAAGGTTGCAAGGGCTGTGTCTTTTTCATAAGCCGTTCGACCCTGCGCCAATTGAACAGCGCAAGCAAGTGCAATTTTTCGTTGTGCTTGTTTGGAAAATAGATGTGAAATCTTTAAGGGATTTCCTGTTTTTACATCGATATTGATGTGGACTGAGCTGTGCAGTGGGTGAGCGCCGCCGTAGAACCCATCACTATAGATGCGAGCTGACAGGATGAATTTATCGTTGCGCTTGATATCGCTGGCATCGACTTCTTCGCTACCCTTATATTCTGGATCACCGACTGTTTGATTGAGAATGCGTTTCAACATTTTGTTGAAGTTTCTTTGAACTGGTGTGGAAGGATTTGGGAAGTTGTAGCCAGTTAAAAAACGGTCCATTTTTTTTAGTGTCGTTTGGCGTTTGAACGGCACCATGCCCGCTGGTGTATTTTTGAGAAATTGTGTGTGGGTTTCAATTTCCTCTGAAATTGCAGACTCAACAATCATATCTGAGCGAAATGCCAACCATGCCCGTTGCATTGTGAGGAGTTTTTTTTGACCTATGGGGCCAAGATTTTTGCGCAGGGAAAAATAGGCTTTTTCCATCTGCATCTCATCTTGCTTAAGGCTGTCGCTTTTACAGATGATATTTTCAAGTTCGGAGGTGGCTTTGGAACAATCAAGCGCCATTGATGGGGCGCTCGAAATGAAAAGCGCTGTTAGAACCATCAATGGTCGTTTAAATTTTACCAAATTAAACCTGCCGTTCGACCATCATTTTTTTGATTTCAGTAATGGCTTTTGCTGGGTTCAGGCCTTTTGGACAGGCTTTGGCGCAGTTCATAATGGTGTGGCAACGATAAAGACGGAATGGGTCTTCTAAGTTATCAAGGCGCTTTCCTGTTGCTTCATCACGGCTATCAATCAACCAGCGATAGGCTTGAAGCAAAACGGCTGGGCCTAAATAGCGATCGCCATTCCACCAATATGATGGGCATGAGGTTGAACAACAAGCACATAAAATACATTCATAAAGCCCGTCAATTTTTTCGCGGTCGTCATGTGACTGTAGCCATTCGCGTTCAGGTTCTGGTGTTGTGGTTTGCAACCATGGCTCGATTGAACGGTGTTGGGCGTAGAAATTGGTTAGGTCAGGGACCAAATCTTTGACCACTTCCATGTGTGGTAATGGATAGATTTTAACGGGGCCTTTGACATCTTCAATGGCCTTTGTGCAGGCTAGCGTGTTGGTGCCATCGATGTTCATGGCGCATGAGCCGCAAATACCTTCGCGGCAAGACCTGCGGAAAGTTAAAGACGGGTCAATCTCATCTTTGATTTTGATGATCGCATCAAGGACCATTGGTCCGCATTTTTCTAGATCGACCTTATAGGTGTCTACATGCGGGTTTTTTCCATCATCAGGATTCCAACGATAAACCCGAAACTCTTTAAGTTTGGACCCTTGCGGTGCTGGCCATGTTTTGCCATCGCCAATAACGGAATTTTTAGGGAGATTGATTTCAACCATCTTAGTAAACTCTCAGCTTAATAAACTATTCTCAATATACTCTGGCTTTTGGCTCGATATAGTCGATTTCATCGGTCATGGTGTAGGTGTGAACAGGGCGATTACCGAGGGTGACTTTTTGGTTGGCATCATCGGACCACGCCAATGTGTGGACCATCCATTTTTTATCATCACGATCAGCGAAATCTTCACGGGCATGAGCGCCACGGCTTTCTTGACGGGCTTGTGCACCATGAATGGTCACGGCTGCTTGAGCAATTAGATTGTCATACTCTAAGGTTTCAACCAAATCAGAGTTCCAGACTAATGAACGATCTGATGTGGCGATGTCGCCAATTTTTGCCCACAGCGCGTCAATTTTTTCAGCGCCTTCATTAAGGGTTTCACCAGTGCGGTAAACCGCGCAATAATCTTGCATGTCGCGTTGCATTTGACGGCGGAACTGGGCCGTTGTGGTACCACCATCTGCATAGCGGAATTTATCAAGGCGCGCGATGGCAGCTTGGCCAGCATCGGGTTTGAAGTCTTTATGGGCCGTATCAAGAGCAATAGTTTGCGCACACTTGATTGCGGCGGCACGGCCAAACACAACCAAATCGGTTAAGGAGTTTGAACCCAAACGATTGGCACCATGAACCGAGGCACTGGCTGCTTCGCCAACGGCCATTAGGCCCTCAACGATGGCATCTGGTTTTGCTTTATCGCCAGCAATCACTTCGCCCATATAATTGGTCGGAATGCCGCCCATATTATAATGAACGGTTGGGATGACGGGGATTGGTTCTTTAGTTACATCAACGCCAGCAAAAATTTTGGCTGATTCTGAAATGCCTGGTAGGCGTTCGGCCAACAAGTCAGCGCCAAGGTGATCGAGGTGTAGATAGATATGGTCTTTGTCGGGGCCAACGCCGCGTCCTGCACGAATTTCCATGGTCATGGCGCGTGAGACAACATCGCGAGAGGCAAGGTCTTTGGCTGATGGGGCGTAGCGCTCCATAAAGCGTTCGCCTTCAGAATTGACCAAATAGCCGCCTTCACCGCGTACACCTTCGGTAATCAAACAGCCTGCGCCATAAATACCTGTGGGGTGGAATTGTACAAATTCCATATCTTGCAGTGGCAGGCCAGCACGCAGCACCATGGCATTGCCATCACCAGTGCAGGTGTGAGCTGAGGTGCATGAGAAAAATGCGCGGCCATAACCGCCCGTTGCCATAATGGTTTTATGGGCTTTGAAGCGGTGGATGGTGCCGTCTTCTAAGCATAGTGCCATGATGCCGCG
>JAMOMM010000541.1 GCA_027067085.1 Hyphomicrobiales bacterium | reverse complement strand
TGTGGTTGTTGGCGATAAAGTCGAAATTAAAACCATAATGAGCGTCACACTTTCAACAGATCACCGCGCTGTTGATGGTGCACTTGGGGCGTTGTTGCTTGGTGCGTTTAAAGAGTGCATCGAAGAGCCCGCGATGATGTTGGTTTAGGGGGTGGTTGACATGAGTGATACAAAATTTGACGTGATTATTGTTGGTGCAGGGCCAGGTGGCTATGTAACCGCTATTCGTGCGGCGCAATTGGGTTTTAAAACCTGTGTAGTCGAAGACAAATACTTAGGTGGCATTTGTTTAAATTGGGGCTGTATTCCCACTAAGGCGCTTTTGCGTAGTGCTGAAATTTATGACTTTATGAAGCGCGCCAAGGAATATGGCTTGAGCGCGGAAAAAATTTCATTTGACGGCAAAGCTATTGTTGAACGTTCGCGCGGTGTTTCAAAACGTCTAAGCGCTGGTGTGCAGCATTTGCTTAAAAAGAACAAGGTTACGGTGATTGATGGCCGTGGTGTGCTTAAAGGTAAGGGCAAAGTTGAAGTCAGCAAAGACAGCAAACCAGTCAGCACCATAGAAGCAAAACACATCATTTTAGCAACAGGTGCGCGCCCGCGTGCTTTGCCAGGGCTAGAAGCTGATGGCAAGCTGGTTTGGTCTTATTTTGAAGCGTTAGTCCCCGATGAAATGCCAAAATCGATGCTGGTCGTTGGATCAGGCGCGATCGGTATTGAATTTGCGTCCTTTTATAATTCCATGGGTGTTGATGTTACCGTAGTTGAGGTGATGAAAAACATTATGCCCGTCGAAGATGAGGAAATTTCCAAATTTGCCCGTAAACAACTGGAAAAGCACGGTTTAAAAATTATGACCGAAGCCAAGGTTGCAAAATTGGACAAAGGTACAAATAACGTCACGGCGACGATTGAAGACAAAAATGGAAAAACCCAGCAATTGGTTGTGGATCGGGTGATTTCTGCTGTCGGCGTTGTGGGCAATATCGAGAATATTGGCCTTGAAGACCTTGGCATCAAAACCGATCGTGGTTGTATCGTGATTGACGACTTTGGCCGCACCAATGTTTCTGGCATATATGCGATTGGCGATGTCGCTGGCCCACCAATGCTGGCCCATAAAGCTGAGCATGAAGGCGTGATTTGCATTGAAAAAATCGCGGGCAAAGATGCTCACCCAATGGATAAAAACCAAATCCCAGGATGTACCTATTGCCACCCTCAAGTGGCCTCGGTTGGCTTAACTGAAGCCAAAGCAAAAGCGGCAGGATATGAGGTGAAAATAGGCCGATTCCCGTTTATGGCCAATGGTAAAGCTATCGCACTTGGGGAAGATCAGGGCTTGATTAAAACCATTTTTGATAAAAAGACGGGACAATTGCTCGGTGTGCATATGGTTGGGGCAGAAGTAACAGAACTTGTGCAAGGCTTTGTAATAGCGATGAAATTAGAAACCACGGAAGAAGATTTGATGCACACAGTTTTCCCCCATCCAACACTTTCTGAGATGATGCACGAAAGTGTCCTTGATGCATACGGCCGCGTCATCCATATGTAGGACGTATTGAATTTTTAGACTTAAAGGGCATTATTATGGATACAATGGCATTGATGGATTTGGGCGGCGGTGTAGGCATTTTTGGTACACTGCTAATTGGCGGGCTGGCTGGTTGGATAGCTGAAAAGCTAACGAGTAGCGATCATGGTATTTTGAAAAATATCATTGTCGGTGTTATTGGATCGTTTATTGGCGCATTCATCGCCAATGCAATAGGCCTTAAAATTGCGGTGATTTTCAATGGTTGGTTCTTTGGCAACTTGTTGGTTGCTGTCGTTGGTGCGGTTGTATTGATTACAGTCTACCGCATGATAAAAGGCGATACAAACCGCTGAGTATTTCACTTTAGTTTTGAATCTCATTGAGGATGATAAATGATTGCACCGACAATTTGGGAACAAATACCGTTCATTAGTATTTTTGTTGTGCTGTTGATTGGTGTTAGTATGGGTTGGGCCGCGGAACAAGATCGTAGAATTGATCGCGGTCTTAGAACAAATATTTTAGTTTGTCTTATCGGGGCGACATTAGTTTCTATTATCGGTACAGTTCTTGGCGTAAATATAAAATTGATTATTGTGGGTGGATATAATATCGGCATCGCTCCTCTGGCTATTTTTGGTAGTTTTTTGGCTCTGTTTGTTTCCGGATTATTAAAGGGTAAGAAAAATAAATGGCTACAGTTTTAGAAAATGTATCTGATGATACTGAAAAGGCACGCCCGCGCCACCCTGAAAAAGCCAATCGCCCTGACAATCCAATTCAGCGCAAGCCGAAGTGGATTCGAGTAAAGGCACCAAATTCACCTGTCTATAACGAAGTCAAAAAACTTGTTAAAGACAATGGCCTTGTAACCGTTTGCGAAGAAGCTGGATGCCCGAATATTGGCGAATGTTGGTCGAAAAAACATTCAACCTTCATGGTCATGGGTGACACCTGCACGCGCGCTTGTGCGTTTTGTAATGTTATCACGGGCAAACCTTTGCCACTTGATGCAACAGAGCCAGAAAAAGTTGCTGATGCTGTTGCCAAAATGGAATTAAAACACGCCGTCATAACATCGGTTGATCGCGATGATTTGGCCGATGGTGGGGCAAAGCATATTGCTGATGTGGTCCGCGCTATTCGCGTTGCATCCCCAACTACGACAGTTGAAGTTTTAACCCCTGATTTTTTACGCAAAGACGGGGCCTTAGAGATCGTTGTTGAATCGCAACCTGATGTTTTTAATCACAATTTAGAAACCGTGCCGCACCTGTATTTATCCATTCGTCCCGGCGCTCGATACTTTAATTCAATGCGTTTGCTGCAACGGGTTAAAGAACTTGATCCCAACATGTTTACAAAATCTGGCCTGATGGTTGGCTTAGGTGAAAGCCGTGAAGACATTATGCAAGTAATGGATGACATGCGTATTGCTGATATTGATTTCATCACCATTGGCCAATATCTACAACCGACATCAAAACACGCCCGCATTGATCGCTTTGTGACACCAGATGAATTTAAAGCCATGGAAAAAACCGCGTATTCAAAAGGTTTCTTGATGGTATCATCCAGCCCATTAACCCGATCTTCGCATCATGCTGGCGATGATTTTGAACGTTTAAGAGCGGCCCGCGCCAAACCTTAAAGGGCCAGAACTTAAAGGATAAGGGCATTTATGCCAGTTTATGAATTATCAGATCGCGTAAACTACAGCGCTCAACAAATGTTTGATATGGTAGGAGATGTTGCATCTTATCATCAATTTTTACCGCTTTGCTCTAAGTCTGATGTTTTTGACCTGCGAATAGATGACGATGGCACCAAACGGTTTAAAGCAGCACTATTGATTGAGCGTAGAAGTCTAAGAATCAGCGAGACATTTATAAGTGATGTCATCGTCAATCCCAATCGAATGACCGTTGTGTCAAAATCAAATGGCGGGCCAGTAAAGCAATTGACAAATTCGTGGCGGTTTGTCGCGAATGGTGACAACGCTTGCCACACTAAAATGGTGCTCGATTTTGAAATGTCGAGCTTACCATTACGGTTGCTGATGAAGGCATCATTTGACTTGGTTATGGGTAAACTCACATCATCATTTGAAAAACGCGCCGAAAAACTTTACGGCAAAAACTAATTTAAGTGTTTTCACGCACCCATTGCGCAATTTGATCGGCTGGCATTGCGCCAGCTTGTTCGGCAATGACTTTACCATTTTTGAAGATTTTCAACATCGGAATTGAACGGATATTGTATTGAGCCGCAACGTTTTGCGCTGCTTCTGTATCCAGCTTTGCCATGCGTACATCAGGTTCAAGCGTTTGTGCAGCTTTTGCAAACTCTGGCCCCATCATTTTGCACGGACCACACCATTCAGCCCAAAAATCCACGACCACAGGCACACTGGAATTGCGGATATGTTTGGCAAAATTAGCCCCAGTCAGTTCTGTGGGCTTTCCACTAAACAAGCTTGCTCCACACTTGCCACATTTAGCCGCTGATGCAGGTTTTGCACTTGGTACACGGTTGGTTGCAGAACAACTGGGGCAAACAATTTGATTTGTGTCAGACATAAGAACTCTCCAAAAAAATAGTGATCTAAAGTGGATATAAGCCGTTTTTGCAAAATTCCAAGGGGTCGTATCAAGAGACCTATTTAGGCCAAAGCGCTAGAAACATCCATTTGGCTACGCAAAAGGGACAACGCGGCACGCATTGATTTTAATTGAATTGTATTTCGGTCAATATCACCAAATTGCAACAATACGTGGTTGGTCGTGCCATCTTGGCTTGTCACACCAAAATGGACGGTGCCAACGGGTTTTTCTTTTGTGCCACCAGCAGGGCCAGCAACACCGGTCACACTAACGGCTAGATTGGCGTGAGACTTGTTCAGTGCTCCTTCACACATGGCCCGTGCCACTTGCTCACTTACCGCACCATGCAGCGTTATTAAGTCTTCATCCACCCCAAGCATTTCAACTTTGGCATCGTTCGAATAGGTCACAAAACCGCGCTCAACCACGTCTGATGACCCTGCAACACTGGTCAATGCTGCCGCGATTAGACCACCAGTACAGCTTTCAGCCGTGGCAATCATATAACCTTTTGAGCGAGCAATATCGAGCGTGTCTTTAATTTCAAATATAACTTCACGATCAAACATAAGTTTTTCCTTTATGCCAAACAAAAACTAGGGAAGACGCACAGTTGCCGTTGCCATGGCCGCAATGCCTTCACCGCGCCCTGTAAAACCAAGCTGTTCGCTCGTTGTAGCCTTAATCGACATGCGGTCAATTTCAATCCCCATAATGTTTGCCATGGTTTGACGCATTGCATCAATATGAGGGCGCAGTTTTGGTGCTTCGCAAATGATGGTCACATCACAATGGGCCAACCGCCCGCCGCGATCCTCAATAAGCTTTACAGCGCCTTTAAGGAATATTTCAGATGCGGCGCCTTTCCATTGCGGATCAGTTGGCGGGTAATGCTTGCCAATATCACCCTCGCTTATCGCACCCAAAATAGCATCGGTAAGAGCGTGCATCGCCACATCAGCATCGGAATGGCCTTTCAGCTTTTTATCGAATGGGATTTTCTCTCCGCATAAAGTCACATGGTCTCCATCTTCAAAGGCATGCACGTCAAACCCTTGTCCAACACGAACATCATGAAGATTTGCAAAACTAATCTGGGTCATTTTCTGGTCT
>JAMOMM010000540.1 GCA_027067085.1 Hyphomicrobiales bacterium | reverse complement strand
CCAATCGGTCGCTTCTCGACACCGCGTGATATGGGCAATGCGGCTTGTTTCCTGTGTTCCAATGAAGCTGATATGATTACTGGTGTTGCGATGGAAGTTGATGGCGGCCGTTGTATCTAGTTTGTGCCACTAAGCTGTTTTCGGTTTGGGTAATGTCCCCATTTTAGTGAGGGGTTGTTGTATCTCCAGAGTTTTTTAATGGAGTTGATGGATGGTGCCTGTTGTTTTTTGTTCTAAATTGTGGCGGCTCAAATAATCGCTAACAATCTCGAGTGATTTTGCGCGTAAAGCTGATGCGGCAAAATGGTAATAGTTGAGAGTGCATTCGATGGGTTGGTGGAGATTTTCTCGGTTGGCAATATTGAAATCTAACCACGCGATAATTGGCGCATCATAGTTTGCTGCATCAACGACAACCCAAAAATTGGGTGTCATAACAAAGTGCATGGTTTTTAAACCAGGTAGGGTAATGTCTATTCGATTGCCTAGCTTGGGTTTGAGTAACCGCCATTGGTTAAAAAGGGGCGCGGGCAGTGTGCTTTTTCGTTGCACCATGACTGGCATGTCGGCAAGACGCTTATCTAGGTCTATCATTTGGTTTGCCTCGTTGTTATGTGAGGTATTTCTAATGCAATAGCGATGTGCTAGCTTGCGACAAATTTTGTATATTTGCAAATTAACAGATTGAGTTAAGGGGAAGTTGATGGCAGATCGCGGTTCATATGTTGGTCTTGATGTGGATTTGGCAACGGGGGAAGGGGTGACGCCTATTGCTAAAATTGTCCTTGATGCTCAGTTGTTTAGCCTCATCTCGGAAGGTGAAACTTGCATGGGTTGGCCAGGCGGAAAAATCCAAAACCTTTATGATGACGTGATGAAAGCTTGGAACCCTTATGGTAGTTTGCCATCTTTGTTGCCAGCTGATTTACGTGAAAAGCATGAAAAGCTTTATGGTTCAGCGATTAAGCAGGCAAAAAAAAATGGGTGGGATCCTGACCAAGACTTAGAAAATGATCGATAAGTTTTGAAGTTAAATTTTAAAGCTAATGCGTAAATACAGATCTGAAATTGTTGCCGTTTTAGGGCCGACCAATACGGGTAAAACCCATTACGCTATTGAGCAAATGCTTGCGCATAAATCTGGTTTAATCGGGTTGCCATTGCGGCTGTTAGCACGCGAAGTATTTGAAAAAATGGTTGGGCGCGTTGGCAACGATCATGTTGCGCTTATTACTGGAGAAGAAAAAATAATTCCTACAAATCCTAAATATTGGGTTTGTACGGTAGAAGCGATGCCTCGTGAAGTAAACGCGGACTTCTTGGCGGTTGATGAAATTCAATTGTGTGCTGATCGAGAACGCGGCCATGTTTTTACTGATCGACTTCTTAATTGGCGTGGGAATGTCAAAACGATGTTTTTGGGTAGTGATACTGTTCGTGGCGTGTTGGCGCGTTTGGTTTCTGAAATCCGATTTGAAACGAAAACCCGATTTTCCAAGCTAACTTTTGCGGGCTATAAAAAAATTTCAAAACTTCCGCCTCGCTCGGCCATTGTGGCCTTTTCTGCAGGTGCTGTTTATTCGATTGCAGAATTGGTTCGCCAACAGCGCGGCGGGGCAGCTGTTATTATGGGTAACTTGTCGCCGCGTACGCGCAATGCTCAAGTTGAATTGTATCAATCAGGTGAAGTAAATTATTTAGTTGCGACTGATGCGATTGGCATGGGCTTGAACATGGAGATTGACCATGTTGCATTTTCAGCATTGAGAAAATATGACGGGGTCAGTCATCGCGATTTATCATTGGGTGAGATGGGCCAGATTGCAGGCCGTGCGGGGCGTTATCTCAATGATGGGACGTTTGGTATTAGTGGTGCAGTTCGTGAGTTGGATATGGACGCGGTTTTAGCGTTAGAATCTCATGATTTTGCTGGAGTGAATGTTCTTCAATGGCGTAATCGTAATTTGAATTACTCAAGTATTGATGGATTAAAGGCTAGCCTTCTGGCCAACCCAAATCGTCCTGAGCTAACCCGTGCTCGTTATGGAGCTGATTTTACCGCATTGGATATTTTATCAGTTGATGAGCAGGTCAAATCTAAAAGTTTAAACCGTCAAGATGTAGCGAGACTATGGGATGTTTGCCAGTTACCGGACTATCGAAATATATCCAGTCATGACCATGCGGGTATCATTTTGAAGATTTTTGATTACCTTAGCGGGCCTGCAATGGTGATTGATGAGGACTGGTTTTCGCGGCAATTAAACCATTGTGATAATATATTGGGCGATATTGACACAATTTCGAACAGAATTTCCCATATACGAACGTGGACTTTTGTGGCAAACCGTTCTGGATGGTTAAAAGACCCGTTTGGCTGGCGTAAGCAGACAAGGGAAATTGAAGACAAACTTTCAGATGCTTTACATCAAGCACTGATACAAAGATTTATTGATCGGCGAACATCACTGTTGATGAAGAAACTACGCCAAAGGGAAGAAGTAATGTCATCTGTTGAAGAAAATGGTTCGGTTGTTGTAGAGGGTCAAGAAATTGGCACTCTTAGTGGTTTTAGGTTTACAATGAGTATTGCTGAGGATTCTGCGGTTGCAGAGTTAAAAGCAGAAGCCAACAAGGTCGTTGCTCAAGAAGTGGCAGTACGGGCGGGTGCTTTGATTGCGGTTCCCGATCAAGATATTTCTCTGTCTAAAACGGGTGAAATTATTTGGCAAGGCGCCGAGATTGCAAAAATTGTGGCTAGTGAGAATATTCTCAAACCTACAATTGCCATTTTAGCTGACGATCATTTGGAAAGCTCTGATAAAGAGGCCATTGAATTTAGAGTGCAAAAATTCCTCGAACGTCATATCGCAGGTTTGTTACAACCTTTGATAAATTTAGTAGAAGATGAAAATATTAGTGGCTTGGCTAAGGGCGTTGGTTTTCAGTTGGTTGAAAAATTAGGCGTACTGGCACGAAATGATGTTGCCAGTGATATTAAAGCCCTAGACCAGGCCGCTCGCAGTAGTTTGCGCAAGCACGGTATCCGTTTTGGTGCTTTTCATATTTTTATTCCTGTTTTACTAAAACCGGCAGCGACTCAATTGCGGTTGTTATTGTGGGCGCTTCAGCAAGAAAAAACAGGTAATATAAGCTTTGATAAGTTGCCAGAAGTGCCTGGTCAAGGTTTGACGTCGGCGCAAATTGAAGAAAATGAGCAACAAGCTGGGTTAGCTGGTTATTATCTTACTGCTGGGTTTAAAGTTTGTGGCTCAAGAATTGTGCGCGTTGATATGTTAGAGCGTTTAGGAGATATGATTAGGGAACGGGTCTTTTGGCGACCCGTTTCTGAATTGCAAACCCGCCCTGAAGGATCAGTTGAAGGTGGCGGATTTAGCGTTGTGCCTGATATGATGTCTTTGGTCGGTTGTTCTGGCGACGTATTTTCAGGTATTTTGAGAGCTTTGGACTTTAAAGCTGAAACAAGGGATCTACCTGTTCAAAAAATTGAAAAGCCTGAAGTTGAAAACGTTGAAATCGAAAACTCTGAAGTTGAGAAGCTTGGGTCTGAAAAGATTGAAAATGAACCCGTGCAAGAGGGCGAAGCAGCTCCTGAATTAGCTTTGAGCAAAGATAGCAGTAATAAAGCAACAGAAACGCTAGTACAAACTGAAGAAAAGGCGCCAGAATTAGTGCCCGTTGATGCATCAACTGAGGGTAAAGAAGAGGCTCCCACAACCTTTGAAGTCTGGTGGCCAAAAGATACGGGACCATTTAGACAAAAGCGTCCATCAAACAAATCTGGTCAACGGCCTAATCATAAATCTGGTAAGCAAAGCAACCCGAAAAAGTTTTCTGGTAACAAGCCTGGTCATGCTGGCCCGCGTAATGCTCGTAAGCCAAATCACTCTAAAAAAGCAAAACCGTCCCGGCCAATTCGTATTGAGGATTCACCGTTTGCAGCGCTTGCAGCCTTGAAAAACGATCTAAAAAAGTAATCTTGCTATAAATGGCACTTTTTTGGAAGTTTTTGCTGCCCTGCATCATTTTTACACGTGCACAGCTATCACTCTCCTGCTATACGCAAGGAAATTGTCAACGCAGAAAATGCGTAAGGAGTTGATAAGCCCATGACTTATATTGTCGTCGATAACTGTATTAAATGTAAATACACAGATTGTGTTGAAGTGTGCCCCGTTGATTGCTTTTATGAAGGTGAGAATATGCTTGTTATTCACCCTGATGAATGCATTGATTGTGGTGTTTGTGAGCCAGAGTGTCCTGCAGAAGCAATTTTGCCAGACACGGAACCTGGGCTTGAACACTTTTTGGAAATTAATACGAAATTTGCAGATATTTGGCCTAATATTACAGCTCAAAAAAGACAACCTGCTGATGCTGAAAAATTTGACGGCGAAAAAGATAAGTTTAAAAAGTATTTCACAGAGGCGCCTGGTGAGGGAGATTGATGGTTTGATAGCTGACAATTAGATTGTCTCGTTAACCATCTTTGCTAAGAAAATGGCCGTTTGGGGCAGAAATCACGCTGTTTTTGTCAACGCACTTTAAAATAGTGTAAAAATGTGCTATACCTCTTATCGATGTAGAACAAATTGCAACAAAATTCTCCGAGCTTATCATGTCTAGGCTCGGAATTTTTTTCGTGTTAACTCGCTTAAAATTTACTTTGTACCATTTGGCCTTTGAGACAGCATAAGTTGGGCCAACTCGGATTTGCTTTAGTTTTGCATGATTTTTAACCATTTATGGTGAGGTGTTAAAGCGTATGGCTGCTCAAACAAAAAAACAAAAATTTAAAGCCAAGGATTATGTTGTTTATCCTGCACACGGTGTAGGCAAAGTTGTTGATATCGAAGAAGAAGAGATCGCAGGTGCGCGACTTGAACTATATGTCATCGATTTTGAAAAAGAAAAAATGCGGTTGCGGGTGCCAACTGCCAAAGCGACAAGCGTTGGGATGCGCAAGCTTTGTTCAAAAGAAGAAATTGAAAAATGCTTGAAAGTGCTTGAAGGGCGCCCTCGGATTAAGCGGACAATGTGGTCGCGCCGCGCGCAAGAATATGAAGCGAAAATCAATTCGGGTGATTTAATCCTTGTGTCTGAAGTTGTGCGTGATCTTTTCCGTACAGAAGCTCAGCCTGAACAGTCCTATTCAGAACGTCAATTATATGAGTTGGCTCTTGATCGGATGTCTCGTGAAGTGGCTGTTGTCAAAAAGTATGATGATAAACAAGCCATTGAAGAG
>JAMOMM010000539.1 GCA_027067085.1 Hyphomicrobiales bacterium | reverse complement strand
CAACGGCGTTTTACCCTTTTCTTTTTGATCTGGAATGTGTGAACGCAACCCTGGCGATCTACAATACCTCGATACCTCTTGTTGTTCCCAACAAATGTGAAACCTGGGCCACAGATACTTTGATTGCGTTCTTCATCGCTTAGTTGTCGCCTCGGTGCTGGGCCACGTGGAATTGGAGGGCGTGGTGGGTTGAAACGTGGTATTGGTGCGCGTTGAATTCGTGGTGGTGCAAACGTTCTTGGACGTTGAGTGCTGCACACCCTGTATATACCTTTAAGAAGGAAGCGGTTTGAACACATTATACCGCCCCATTGATAGGCTGTGCGGTTGTTGCCAAGGCTTATTTGGAACCAATCAAAACCATTCATTCGAACGCCTGAATTAGCAAGAATTCTGACATTTCGGCCGTTTCTAAAACTGCGGAGACGGCGGTAGTTGATGCCTGGCCCTTCACGTACAATGCCACCAAGAGACTTTCCTGACACGGGTTGTTTGAAGTGGCTGGAACGGTCGGGTGTGTTGCTAAATGGGGGTGGTGAATTTCCTTGAGGTGGTGCGGGTTGATACGTTGGGCGCGGGGGTTGTGGTGTCGGTGTTGGTATTGGTGGTGGTTGGTATGCTGGTGGCTGTGGTGGCTGATAGTTTGGGCGAGGAGGTTGTGGGTTTTTCGTTTTAACAGCGGTAAAGCAAAACATGCTTTCTTCGCCAGTTGGCGAATAACTGGATTGAATTTTATAGGTGTTAGGATTCCAAATCCAATATTTGTTATCGGCGATCGTTGTGATGAAATAACAACCGTCATTTGCTGGTATTAGCTTAAAACGAGTGTATTCATTAAAAGGCTGGTAGCGTGTTGAAACCAGCTGGTCACCTTTTCCGAACGCATGCAAGCGAATGCCTTTGTTTGATTGAATCACGAACCCGTTAGCCGTACCTGTTTGGGTAACGTTGAAATGTTGTGTTATTTGGCCACCGCGTGCTGGGCCTGTTTTTAAAACACGATCGCCAGTTTGATTCAGGTTTAGCTTTTCACTATTTGACAGGATATGAATTTTATACGTGCCATTTGGGAAGTAATGGTTTTGGCTAGGGGGAGTATTGGGTGATGGGGCATTTGTTGGTGCTGGATTAAACGTCGGTGGTTGAGTTGGCGTGGGGTTAAACGCGGGCGGCTGAGTTGGCGTTGGATTAAATGCAGGGGGTTGAGTCGGCGCTGGATTAAACGCAGGCGGCTGAACTTGGGGTGGATTATATACAGGAGGTTGAGCTGGCGTAGGGTTAAATGCAGGGGGTTGGCCAGGCGCTGGTGCGCCATTGTTGTATGGGGCCAATTCACGGTTAAGATAAGATAGACGGTCAATATACAACCGTCTTGTGCAGGAAACGTCAGAGCGACAGTTTTGACGCGTTGTAAGCCAAGCGCGTTGGTCAGCGATTATGACGACACGTGCCGAACGGTTTACTCTTGATTTTAAATTGCCATAAGCTCGCGTGACTTGGCGGTCTAATCTGCCTAGCTCACTATTGCGGCAAATTGTAATTTCATTACTTGTGCGGGCTTTGTTGCAGTTAAAAGCAGGGCTGGATTGAGCGAAAACTGAAGCGCCATTTACGGCAATTAACATCATCATTCCTGAGGCTGCCAATAATGATTTTGTTGAGGTTAGTAAATTTGAACCGAAAACGAACATAGTTATCTCCAAAATGAGCGACTTAAATAACTCTACCCTTAAGGAAGGAATGATGGCATGATGCAATTGTACTAACATTGTGAACTTTATTAGTTGAATGGCTGAAATGGGGGGAGTTGAGCAATGTACGATGAGCTTGATCTATCTGCATCAAGTCTAGAAGAATTCAATCGATTGATTGTTTCTTGGCAGAAACTTGCCGATAAAAATCAATGGAGCTTTCATGATAGTGAGAACAGTGCGGCCGATGAAAAGGTAATTTCTAGGGTTGATAATCAAGCTAATGAGGCTTTGCTTTCTTTCGTTGTGCATTCGCGCGCAGGCAGTAATCGGCTCATTGATGAGCGATTAGAGAGCTTTCCTGGCAGTGTCATTTTGGTTGACGGCAACAGTACGGTGCTTGAATTGAACCATCAGGCAAGTCAAAGTATGACGTTGTCAAAGGGCGATAAAATCAACCCGAATGATATTTATCTTAATGATTCTAGTAGTTTAAATGAAATAATCAGAACGGTTGCAAATGGAACAAACCGCGATGAACAAGTTGTTTTTAAACAAATTGAGTTTGGTTTAAACGATCGCCAAAATTTATTGGCAATTGTGCACTCTCGTATGAGTGGAGCCCGCATGAATAGGGCTTCCGATAAGCCTCAAAAGACTGAAAAAGGGTTGGTCACCCTTATGGTGATTGATGCGCCATGGGATTCTTCAGCAAGCGACCTTGTTGCTGCAAATTTTGGACTTACGTTGGTTGAAGTTGAGATCATTGAGGCGTTTGTAACAGGGGTTTCGTTAAAACAAATAGCCATAAACCGCGACCGTTCTTACGCAACAATTCGCAATCAATTTCAGTCTATTTTAGAAAAAACAAATAGCGCTGGTCAAACAGAGTTGTTGCGGATGTTGTTAAATGTGGCGTATTTGTTTGCCCAAACGAAGGTGAGTGAAGAAAAAACCGAACCAAAGTGTGGCAAGTCGTTGGAAATAATGCGGCCAGATGGGCGGTTTGTTGATGTGCTTTTATGTGGGGATTTGTCGGGGTTTCCGCTTGTTTTTGTACCAAGTATTTTTGGACATCCTGTGACACCACAGATTGATAATAAACTTAAAAATGCTGGGCTGTGTTTTGTTGGTATTGCACCGCCCGGTTATGGTAAATCAAGCTTACCTGCAAATAATCAATCACGGTTCGAATGTTATTGTAATGATATTCGAAGTGTCCTTTTAAGCTTAGAAGCTGAAAAGTGCGTGATTGTTGGACGCGCCTCTGCTGCGCCTTGGGTGTTTCGGTTGACCGAAAAGTTTAAGAACAGCTGTGATACATTTATTGTTGTTAATTCGTTGGTGCCACGAAAATTTATTACGGAAGGCTCTATGGTATCAAAGTGGACAAATTCTTTGATGTCAGCGGCTCGATTGTCCAGCGGTGTTAGCGCTTTGATTTTAGGATCAGGACAACGGCTTTTAACATCATTGGGCGCGGAAAAGTTTATTTCTAAAATGTACAGTAATGCGCCAAGCGATGTGAAAATTTCAAAAGATGGTGATGTTGCAAAGAGTATTGAAGCAGGTGCCAAGTTAACAACTATGCAAGGGTTGAGTTCTAGCGTTGAAGATATGACCCAAGGTTTTCTTGATTGGTCAAATGTGGTTGAAAAATCAAGTGCGCAGGTAAAGCTGTTTCAAGGAGAATTGGATCCGCATGTGCCGATTAGTTCTAGTCATGCCTTGGCCAAAAAATATCCAAATCAAGTTGAAATTATTGAAATTAAGGATGGTGGTGGTTTGTTGAATTATAGCCATGCTGATGAACTGTTTTCGATAATTACGAACTCTTGCGACTTCGAAGAACATGTTCGTGATCGCCATCATAAAGAGCAGAATCTCTGAAGGTTTGATGATTAAGGACTTTGCCAACGAGAATAAGGGCGGTGCGGGTTAGCTTTTCTTTACGAACCAATTTACCGATTGTTTCAAGCGTACCGTGGATGATTTGTTCATCTGGCCATGTGGCGCGGTAAATCACCACGACGGGGCAGTCTGCGCCATAATGTGGGGTGAGGGCGCGTTCTACATGGCGCAGGTTTCTTACCGATAAATGAATGGCAAGAGTGGCTTTGGAACGGCCCAATTCCTCAAGCTCTTCGCCCGGTGGCATTGCCGATGCCTTCATTGTGGTGCGAGTGAGAATGACGGTTTGGGCCACTTCTGGCAAGGTGAGTTCGGTTTTTAAAATGGCCGCAGCAGCGGCATAGGCTGACACGCCAGGGGTTACATCGTAATCAATGCCAAGGGCATCTAGGCGGCGCATTTGTTCTGCCGTTGCGCCATAGATGGATGGATCGCCAGAATGGACGCGTGATACATCATGGCCTGCATCATCGGCCTTTTTAATTTCGTCAAGAATTTCATCAAGGGTCATAGGCGCGGTGTCAATAACAAGGGCACCTTTAGGAGCTGACGCGACGATTTCTTCTGGCACAAGGGATCCTGCATATAAACAGACTTGGCATTTTTCGATCAGGCGTAAGCCACGCAAAGTGATGAGATCAGGTGCGCCGGGTCCAGCGCCGATGAAGTGGACAGTCATTTAAGTTTCTTTCTTATTGGCGTAACCGCGCGGGGTGTAGCAATATGATTGCCCATCGCCGCGAGTGATGATTTTGGATTGGCTTGAACCGATGAGAACGATGGTCAACATATCAACTTCGTTTGGGTCAAAATCGGCAAAGCGCACGGTTTTAACTTTTTCGGTTGGGCGGCCAAGGTTTGAAGCGATGATAACGGGGGTGTCGTTACTGCGGTGCGGTTTTAAAATATCAATGGCGCGTTGCAATTGGTCAATTCGTTTGAGCGAGCGCGGGTTATAAAACGCGATGTTGAAATCACCTTGAGCGGCGGCATGTAAACGATTTTCGATTGTTTCCCATGGGGTCAGTAAGTCCGACAATGAGATGGTGCAAAAGTCATGGCCGATGATGGCTCCTGCGCGCGCTGATGCGGCTTGAAAAGCTGAAATACCGGGTACGATGTGGACTTCAACACGGGTTTGGGCATCGGGCAGGGTGTTTGAATCCAGCACTTCATAGGTTAGTGCGCCCATGGCGTAAATATTGGCATCGCCTGAACATACCAGTGCCACGTGCTTGCCTTTTCCTGCGAGTTTAAAAGCGTGGCGGACACGCGCCTCTTCTTTGCCAAGGCCAAAGCGGTGTTCGGTTTGATTGGTTTTTAGATCGCTGGCCAGATCAAGATAGAGATCATAACCCACCCATTCGGTGGCAGCCATTAAGGTTTGTGTGGCCTCAGGGCTGCGCCATTCAAGTGAGCCGGGACCAATGCCAACAACTGATAACTTGCCCCGTGCGCGTCCTTGTGAGGTTGTGATGGGGGTAGGGGCTTGGGCAATGGCGCAGGTGGTGTGGGCTGATTTGGTTTTTTCAACGATTAGGCTGGCATCATTGCCGCCTGCAGAAAGTGCTGCGCCTTCGCTAACGCCTGCACAACCGACTTCTTTGAGCACAATTTCAGAAGGGTTTTTAAGGCGATCATTTACGGTATTTAGTTCTGTTGCGGTGA
>JAMOMM010000538.1 GCA_027067085.1 Hyphomicrobiales bacterium | reverse complement strand
GGTTCTTCGCCATAGGTGGCAATCATGTCTGAAAGAGCCGCAAATATGGCTGCTGTTGCCACACAGTCAGGGTCAATCCCATCATAAACAGCTTCTTCCCACGCATCGAGAATATAGCGAAGGGCCGCATGTTTGGCCTGATTGTTTTGTTCAGCTTCTGAAAGTGCTTTTTCGCCCTCAGTGCTATAAATGCGTGATTGTCCCACAGACGAGATCCCCTTAGTAGATGTGGTATATTTCGAACTTGATCCGCATTTGCGTGTTTTCAAGTTAACGGACAATAACATGTAAAATTTTAAACACACGCAAGACCTTTAATAAAGGTTAACGCGGCGCATGCAGGTGTGGAAAACCTGTTCATACCTTTCACGTTTGATGAAAACCGCTTGGAAAAAGCGATCGCGTTTTACCCATACGCTACATTCTTCTGAACAAAACATGAAACGCTCTAATGGATGAATTTGGCTTTAGGGTAAAAAGCATGAACGACAAATGCAAAGGTTACATCATAGGCAATATCTTCCCATTTTCCGCCATTTTTAGCCTGAACGATAATATTGCCAACATCACGCCCCTTAGAAATAATTGAAGTATCTAAAGCTGATGCTTGGCCCGCTTTCCACTCAATAGTAAACGTATCTTGAGAAATTTTGCCCTTTTTTGCCAATAGTGGCAGCCCGTAGACCTTCATCTCCCCATTGACTTTAAAAGCCACAACCCGTTCCATTGGTTTTATGCCTTTGGGCATGGACCCTGAATAAAGAAAAGGACGCACGGCGCTATCATAGTTTGCATAAGGGTTGCGGCCATAGTCGCGCATGCCATTGTTATTTGGGACGAGGACTTTACCCTTTGGAAAGCGCTTTTTAAAATTAGCATAAGATTCTAAACGCGCAGGCAGGACTTTTAATTGTTTGCCCATCATCGAACCAACAATTGATGTGCCGGTAAACTGTTGCCACCAGCTTTCTGTTTGACGGTCGTACATAACCAAATCAGAATTGCGCAACAAACCCGTGGTGCCAAAATCAAGCACTTTTCCGTCAAGTGTGCGGTCAAAAACAATAGCGGCATTGCATAACGGACAATAAGTGATCGTCACAGGTTTGCCGCCGACATTGTCATTGACAATTTCATGCCACGTTAACACCCGCAAAGGGTAAGCGCGCGCATCACCATTGATTGAGAACCCAACAACGGGTTCGCGCGCTGCAATTTCTTTAACCTCTGCAATCGGTTTGAAAATTGGGTTATCGATTGGGGGGATGCCGTCCTTACTTGGACCACCAGATAAAATATCTTTTAAGGCAATCGAACGCTTGTTAAATTCAGTTTTTGTCCAGCCCATTCGTTTATAGGCTTTTATATATCCGCTTTCATCGACAACGCTTTGGGCATGCGTTGGCAAGGCAAGTGAAGGGGTAAAGGTAAGCGCAAAGAGTAGTCCAATAAAATATTTCATAGACCATTATCACCGCCACGTGATTAAAAAGCCAATCAGCTTTTAGTGATACGGTTTTTATACTGGCGAAGCGCTGCTTCAACAAACTCTGTGGTGCCCGGTGTTGACTTTAGTTTTGCCATCTCTTGAACCGTTACCCACTTAACCGCCATCGCATCGCTATCAGCCACAGCGCTCCCACTTATCCATTCGCCAAGAAAGACACTCAAGACAAAATGAGCTTCAACAGCACCAGTTGAATCTTTATGAACAATATTTATCGTATCAATAATGCTGATGACTTCGGCGTGGATGCCTGTTTCTTCATTCAATTCGCGAAGCGCTGCGGCCCGCAAGGGTTCCCCATCTTTAACGTGGCCGCCTGGAAAACTCCACAAACCAAACCCCATAGGGTTACCGCGCTTGGCAAGCAGCACTTTATCGTTTTTAACGACACACATGCTGACACCTGATATAGGCTTAGACACAGGAGCTAAAGCTGAACTTTTATCAGCATGCTGATCGCTACTTGCAGTGTTTTCGCTCATAATTGCTTCCCTTTTGCGCCACTTGGTTTTAAATTAGCACAATGTGTGGACTATATTCTAATCGCAAAATGGCCGCAGAGGTAAAATCGATCTTCGACTACCCCGAAGACCCCCCTTTTGCCCCGCGTGACTACATCACGCCTGGCGGCCCAATGGAGATTATCACCGATAATCACGGCGAGCGGCACTTTAATATAGTGCGCTGGGGGCTTGTGCCTGGCTGGGCAAAAGAAGTGCGGACAGGCCGACCGCTGATTAATGCACGGGCTGAAACCATATTAGAAAAACCGTCATTCAATGGTGCAATGAAGCACAGGCGTTGTTTGGTGCCTGCCGATGGATATTTTGAATGGCGCGGCGATGTGCCAGGCAAAAAGCAGCCATTTCACATCACGCGACCAGACGGGGCATTGTTTGCCTTTGCAGGTTTGTGGGAGCAATGGATGGCCACCGATGGCAGCGAGTTAGACAGTGCTGCAATTATTACCATTGCCGCCAATGAAACCATTGCCCCTATTCACCATCGCATGCCCGTTGTCATCTCGCTCGAAAACTATTCTGATTGGCTGGACTGCGATCACATATCCTCTAAGAAAGCTCGCGAGATGCTTGAGCCAGCGCCTGAGGACTATTTTGAGTATTGCGAAACCGTTATCCAACGCGGCAATAAAAAACCACAGCCGAAGCCACAGTCAAAGCCTAAACCTAAGAGCGACCAGTTAGATTTATTCTAAGAGCATAATGCGTTGACCGATTACGCCGTTGCAAAAACAGCCATCGCGTCACCACCATCACTTTCGGCAGTTAAGGTCACTGCCACTAAGATCACTGCCACTAATGTGTTGCTCAATCGCAAGTGCGCTTTTAATTGCTTTTCAACATCGCCCAATTCATCACCTTCAACCGAGCCTTTTTATTTACGTATCGCCAAAGTGCTAACGCGCAAAAAGTGGCGAAACGGCAATGAGGAAAAGTGCGCCCCAGAAAATCATGTTAACGAAAGACCGTAAAACACCGCCATCTTCTTCAGCTGTTGTGCCCATTTTGCGACTCACAAAATCACCCGGCCAAAAGAAAATAAATAGAGCAAACTTTAGAATGGCCATTAGTGCATTTCCCGCCGTTTAATTTTCATTTCAAAACATAGTCAAACTAAAAAACAGAAAAGACAACCTCTTTTAGAGACTTGTTTACTCAACTCAACTTCTTTGCCATGCAGGTACGCGGCTCTTGGTTATAGCCTAGGGCTTCATAAAAGGATTGTACCTTTTCGTTACCTTCACGGATAAGCAAGTTCATTTTCCACACGCCGCGATCTGTTAGCCAGTTTTCAGCCGCAGTCATAATTTGGCGGCCAAGGCCTTTGGCTTGAGTGTTTGGTGATACGGCGACATAATAAACCACGCCGCGATGGCCATCGTGACCAACCATGGCAGAGGCAACAATCTGTCCATCTAACTGCCCGACCAACACTTCACTTTCTGATTTTTCGCGGGCAAAGGCAATGTCTTTGACAGGATCGTTCCACGAGCGAATTAGGCCGCAATCGTTCCACAATGTAATGATGGCTTGGATGTCCCCGTCAGCAGCAGGAGAAATTTTCATAAGATCACTCATCGTAATATTTTTCCCGGATTGAGAGTGTTTTTTGGGTCAAACATGGTTTTCATGTTACGCATCATTTCCAGCTCCAGTGGTGACTTTACACTTGGCAACAAAGCCGCTTTGAGTTGGCCAATGCCATGCTCGGCACTGATCGATCCTCCCATGTCATGAGCGATTTTATGCACCACCGCGTTTACTTCATCCCAACGGGCTAAAAATTCTTTTGTATCAGCACCCTTTGGTTGGGTGATGTTAAAATGAATATTGCCATCGCCCACATGGCCAAAAGGCACAGGGCGGGCATTTGGCATTAACGCCAGAACCGCTTTTTCAGCCTCACGCAAAAACGCTGGCATGGAACTAAGCGGCACAGATATATCATGCTTAATTGATCCGCCCTCTTCTCGTTGGGTTTCAGGAATAAGCTCGCGAATGGCCCATAGGTCGGCAGCTTGTTGGCCCGACTGAGCAATGACCGCATCAAGAGCGATCTCATTCTCAATGGCTTTTTCTAGAGTTTGTATCATGGCTTCTTCAACACCATTTCCAAATTGCGGCGATGAAAACTCCAACAATACATACCACGGATAAGGGCGGGCAAAGGGGTCACGGGTTTGTTTGTGCGTCACCGTCATCTCCACACCAATGCGCGGCATCAGTTCGATTGTGGTGACACGGTTGCCGCTTTGTTGTTGAGCCAAATTCAACAGACTTAAAGCGTGTTTTGGTTCGCTGATCGCAATGAAGGCGGTGGCTTTTGAATTTTGCTTGGGGAACAATTTTAACGCCGCTGCGGTGATGACGCCAAGCGTTCCTTCTGAACCAATGAATAGGTTTTTGAGATCATAGCCCGTATTGTTTTTACGCAGGGTATTGAGTCCATCCCATATGCGCCCATCAGCCATAACCACCTCTAGCCCCAAGCACAATTCGCGCGCATTACCATAGGCCACAACATTAAGACCACCTGCATTGCTAGCCAAGTTCCCGCCAATTGTGCAAGTGCCTTGCGAGGCAAGGCTAAGCGGAAACAGCCGATTGCTTTGCGCCGCAATGTCTTGGGCCTGTTGCAACGTGACACCTGCATCTAGAACCATTGAATTTTGTTCAGGGTCGACACTTCGGGTTTTGTTGAGCCGTTTGAGTGATAAGACAATTTGCTCGCCACTTGCATCTGGCACCTGTCCACCAACCAGCCCCGTATTGCCACCTTGCGGGACTATTTTTGTGTCCGTTTCATTGGCCAAGTAAAGAACCCTTGAAACTTGTTCAGTGGTTTGCGGCAAGACAATCGCAGCGGCTTTACCGTGAAATTTTTTGCGCGGTTCATCAAGGTAAGGTGCTTGATCGCTTGCGTCTGTGATGAGGTTTTTATTCCCGAGAATGGCCGCCAGTTTTGAAAGTATTTCAGTCATTTTTAACCTCTATCTCTGGGTGCTGCTGCGCGTTTCAAGCGGTCATTGATCGCTTCACCCAAGCCTTGGTTAGGAATGGGACTAACGGCAATTTTTTGAACACCCATTTCATCAAGTTGGCGCATCATTGAAAACAAATTTGCAGCAGCTTCTTGCACGTTTCCTAATGGAGAAAGATTTAAACTCACTTGTGCTTGCAAGCTTTCCACATCACCAAAACCGAGCAGTGCTTCGCCCGCCTGCAAACTCTGCGCATTCAAGCGCATCAACGC
>JAMOMM010000537.1 GCA_027067085.1 Hyphomicrobiales bacterium | reverse complement strand
AAGACAATGAACGGATAAGTCCTGTGCCTTCACAATGTGGGCACGGCTGCGTTGTGCCTTCAAGCATAGACTGGCGCATACGTTGACGAGACATTTCCATCAAGCCAAAGTGAGAAATGCGTCCAACCTGAATACGGGCGCGGTCTGCTTTCAACGCATCTTTGAGTTTGCGTTCAACAGCGCGATTATTTCGGCGCTCTTCCATGTCGATAAAATCGATGACCACAAGGCCCGCCAAATCGCGCAAGCGCAATTGACGTGCGATTTCAACCGATGCTTCAAGGTTGGTATTTAGAGCCGTATTCTCAATTGAATGTTCGCGCGTTGATTTACCAGAGTTAATATCAATTGATACTAACGCTTCAGTTTGGTTCATCACCAAATAGCCGCCTGACGGCAGCGTAATGGTTGGTGAATACAAAGCATCAAGCTGGGTCTCAACTTGATGGCGTGAGAACAATGGCCGTGATTCTTCATACAGTTTTACATTTTTTGCATGAGATGGCATGAGCATTTTCATAAATGCTTTTGCATCTTTGTAAGGTTGTTCACCTTCCACAAGAACCTCATCAACGTCCTTATTATAAAGGTCGCGGATCGAACGTTTAATCAGATTGCCTTCTTCATAAACAAGACTTGGCGCGGTTGATTCTAGTGTAAATTCGCGGATGTTTCCCCAAAGACGCAATAAATAATCAAAATCGCGTTTGATTTCAGGTTTGGTGCGGGAAGCCCCTGCTGTGCGGACAATCAACCCTGCGCCTTCAGGTACGTTAATTGCTTTAACCACTTCTTTTAGACGTTTGCGATCTTTGCCATCGCTAATTTTGCGCGAAATGCCACCGCCACGTGCTGTATTTGGCATCAACACACAATAGCGCCCTGCCAAAGACAAATATGTTGTTAGTGCAGCGCCTTTGTTGCCGCGTTCTTCTTTAACAACTTGAACCAAGATAACTTGGCGACGTTTGATAACTTCTTGAATGCGATAACGGCGTTGACGTTTACGTCTGCGTTTTGGTGCTTCTTCTTGAGTTTCAGCAACATCATCGCCTTCTGCTTCAAGAGGTTCGTCATCTTCGTCATCGCTATCGTCTTCGCTTACAGATTTGACGTTTTCAGTGTCATCTGTATCGCTGTCATCTGCTTCAGCATCGTTAGAAACGTCGTTAGCATCAACATCAATAGTTACAACGGCATCTTCTTCTGCTTCTTCGCGCAAAAGAGCTTCGCGGTCAGCAACAGGAATTTGATAATAATCTGGGTGAATTTCGCTAAAGGCCAAGAAGCCGTGACGATTTCCGCCATAATCAACAAAAGCTGCTTGCAACGAAGGTTCAACCCTCGTCACTTTGGCAAGATAAATATTGCCTTTTAGCTGTTTGCGATCTGCTGATTCATAATCGAATTCTTCAATCCGATTGCCGTTGACAACGACAACCCGAGTTTCCTCAGAGTGTGCCGCATCGATAAGCATTTTACTGCCCATAATAGATAATCCTTAGCGCTTGTCCGCTGCAAAAGATCATCAAAGCTTGCTCCGGGCGCGTGGATTTGATGATTTTGAGGGTGGTTGCGCAAAATGGGAATTGAATACGCTGAACGTTTCACCATCAAATCGCTTGCCGCCGCAAAGCGCTGTTCAATCTGGGAGGTGTTTAGTCGGCTTGCGTCACGCTTTGCCAACAAGGCGCGCGAAGATGAGATTGCTCTCTCTTCTAGCTGCTTCATGCTGTCAAACTGACGATTCATTCCGGTTCTTTCAAAGAATTTTCAGGCTGCGAAATAAGCAAACTGAAAACGATTACATATTAACGTGGCACCACATTTCGAGTGGATGTCCACAAAACGCTTAACATCTCGAGGTAGCTTACAAGCCCGGCCCCGCAGATAAAGCGGAATACTGTGATCGACTGGCAATTAAGTGGTTTGATAGACCTTGCCTGTCATTTTAGGTACATTTCATATTACGCAGTGTTTTCAAAATTTAGCAAGTCTTTATCAACGTCATCACTTTTGAGAATTAGAAACGTTTGATTAAGGATTTGTGAACTAAATTAGGGAAATGGGGAAATTTCGCGATTAACGCCGCAAGGTTTAACCAATTGTGATTCATCATTTTTTATCCAGCAACTTGGAAAATATGTGATTTTGGGCGATGGAATTGTCAAAACAGAATAAAAAACAGTTTCAAGTGAAGTTTCTTAGATCAACCCTTTTGGGATTCGTTGTAGGTGCTGGCCTTGTGCTGTCTAGTCCAAACGATGGATTTGCTAAACCAAAGACCCCTGAAATTTTCTCAACGAAATTAAGTGCTAACGATCAAAAAACCCGTTTTTCGGCCAGTTTGAATTTTGCTGTTGGATACAATGTATACGTTTTGCAAGACCCTTACCGGGTTGTCATCGATATTCCCAATGCGGTTTTTGACCTGCCCCCTTCAGCTGGTGCAGACTCCAAAGGCTTGATTAAAGGTTTTCGCTACGGCCAAATTGATGAACAGCGCTCGCGCATCGTGCTTGATGTAAATGGGCCTGTCCTTATTCAAAACTCTTATGCAGTTCGAGCTAAGAAAAACCGTCCTGCAAAGCTGATTATTGACCTCGTACCAACTGATAAAGAAACCTTTACTAAAGTACATCAGGTGGATCAGGTCGCAAATTTAGTGGCCAAAGAACAATCGCGAGAGGCTGTAAAGAAAAATCGCCAAGAAATCATTCCTGTTGAAACACCTCCCATTAGCGCGAACTCTAAAAAGCGTGATCCCATTGCTGATATTTTAGCTGGCAAAAAAATCAAACCTAAGATCGTTGCTAAAAAACGGACCAACCGAAAAAAACTTATCGTCATCGACCCTGGACATGGCGGCGTTGATTCTGGTGCAACCACGAAAACAGGCACTTCAGAAAAAACAGTGGTCTTGGCATTCTCAAAGAAACTCAAAAAAGCGTTGCTGGCAACTGGCCGCTATGATGTTACTTTAACAAGAACCACGGACAAATTTTTAGCGCTGCGCGCTCGCACACAGATTGCACACAAAAACCGCGCTGACCTGTTTATTGCTGTTCATGCGGATTCCATCAAATACCGTTCGGTTCGCGGCACAACTCTTTACACTCTTTCTGATGAAGCATCAGATGAAGAAGCTGCTGAATTAGCTCGCAAAGAAAACCGCGCTGATATTATTGGCGGGGTGAACTTAAAAGATGAAAGCAAGGAAGTCACCAATATCCTGATTGACCTTGCCCAGCGTGAAACGAAGAACCATTCAATTTATTTTGCCCGCAAGGCTGTGACCAATCTACGCCGCGTTACGCGTATGACTAAACGACCTCTACGTTCTGCTGGGTTTATGGTGCTAAAAGCACCAGATGTACCATCAATTTTGATTGAGTTGGGGTATATGTCAAATACCAAAGATGCCAAATTGCTTGTATCAACAAAATGGCAGCGCAAAGTTTCGGCGGCACTAACCAAATCTGTCGATAATTACTTTCGCTCCCGCCTTGCTTTACAATAGCCATCCCAAAAACTCGTTAGCCTCGGGCACATTCCGCCGCCGTTTATCAATTAAACTTTGTAAACTTTGCAAAGTTTACGATTGGCGTTAAGACTAGCTCATGTCGACAAATCAGAATCAGCCAATGCGCAAAATCTCAATTACCGTTTTACTGGCCACAGCCATTGGCACCTTAGTCGCTATCGCTGTCGGCGTTGTTCTCGTAATTTCTGTATTGGCAAATTTCCGCAATACAAATGAACTGATGCAGGTGTCAGCCAATCAGACCATTGATTCCCTTGAACGGCAACTCGATAGCCAACTGCAACCAGCGCGGCGTATTGTGGAACATATCGCAAGCCAAGTGATGAGCGATGCAATTGATTTAAAAAATAAACGCGAAATGATAACAACGATGCGTGCCTCTCTTGGCACAACATCAGACATTACAGGTATTGCTATCTGGCAACCTAATGGTCATGAAATTCAACTTCGGCGGACTCTTAAAAACCAATTTGTTGTGTTCATGACTGACAACAGCAATAACAATCTGATTAAGGGTTACCTCTCACAAATTCAATCGGCAAAAGCAGCGGTGTGGAGCCAACCACTACGCATTGATGGGGTATCATTCATTTCTATCAGCGCTCCGATTTATAAAAATAAAGAGTTTATCGGCGTTGTTTCGGCTGGAATTTCTATTAGCAGTTTATCTCGCGCCATTAGCTCAATCGAATCCAATACAGCGTTTACGGGTTATGTTTTGTATGGAGACAATTATGTTCTTGCCCATAAAAACATTCCAACACTATCCCAAGAAAACTTATCGTTTGAAACGCCGTTACACCGCATTGATGATGTAAACGACCCTATTTTGAGTAAGTTTTCCGAGGCAGAAATTCGCCGCGAGCTGGAGACAACAGGGTTTGAAGTACGAAACATGAAAGTTGGCAAAATCAACTATATTGCCCTTTCCAGACCGCTAAAAAAATATGGCATTGAGCATTTAAATATCGGTGTTCACGTGCCGCGCGAAAAAGTGAATGGGCAAATTAAGCGGATGTTCTTGTCATTTTTCGCTGGACTGGCCTTTCTGGTTCTGGCAATTCTTGCTGCGGTGGTTTTGGCGCGGCTTGTATCTCGTCCCGTTAAGAAAATTTCAACTGCAGCAACGCGTGTTGGGGCGCTAGAACTGGGCGAAATAGCACCTCTTGCTCCCTCGCGCATTCGCGAATTAGATCAACAAGCGCGTGCATTCAACAAAATGCTTGAAGCCTTAAAGTGGTTTGAAGCCTATGTTCCGCGCCGTCTGGTTCGTCGTCTCATTGAACAGCAAGAAGGCGATAATGTTGTTGCATCACGACAAGAAGAACTAACGGTAATGTTTACCGATATTATTGGCTTCACTGCGATGTCAGAGAACCTAAGCCCAGCCGACACCGCGGCCATGTTGAATGAACACTTCGAATGTCTAAATAGCTGCATTGAACAAACTGATGGCACATTGGACAAGTATATTGGCGATGCTGTAATGGCATTTTGGGGTGCACCTGACAGACAGGAAGATCACATCATGCGCGCCTGTGAAACCGCCATTTGTGTAATGGAAAAATTAGATTCAATCCGCAGCGATGTACGCATCAAAATTGCAATTCATACTGGTCCGTTGATTGTCGGAAATATCGGTTCAAAAGCGCGGATGAATTACACTGTTATTGGTGATACGGTGAACACTTGTGCGCGGTTAGAAAAGATTGCGGGTGAGCTGGATGATGGTAGCAAGGTCATTGTTGTAATGTCAGATAAATGCGCCGAAGCGGTTGAAGAAAC
>JAMOMM010000536.1 GCA_027067085.1 Hyphomicrobiales bacterium | reverse complement strand
TTCTATATGGTTAACAAGATCAAAAACTTTTTCTTGAGCACCTTCACCCGTTATCAGCATCAAGCCTTTTACATCGCGTGGCTGAATAGAAATAAACGCTGCACCCGTTTTATCAACCACGTAAAATTCACCATCACGCTGCCAAATCGCAAACGGAACGCGTTCAACAATATCGATCTCTAATTGATTAGGATAAATCCGCCTCACCTCGGCTTTTTTAACCCAGTCAACTTTTTCTAAAACAGCTTTGGCTTCACCCGCATCAAACCCAATCAACGAGTCATTGGGCCGCACACCAATCGCATTAAGCACCGCTGCTGGACGCTGACGCTTTAAACCTGCAATACGAATATCTTGAGCCGCATATCCAAATTCTGCTGCAATCTGTCCTCGGATATTAAACAACGGGCTATTCGGGTTGGTAATATGGCCACCACCAATCAAGCCATAGGTTATGGTTGAAAACAAAAAGCCAACCGCGCCTGCGCGCACCAACCCACGCCACAACAAAGAAACATCCTTATGCTTACGTGGCTTCGCACTATATTTTTTACGCTTAGTTTGCGGCTTATAGTTTGTTGTCATATCTTACCTATCCAATGATGCATCTTGCACCATCCAGTTTGCCAATTCGGCAAATGAATGACCTGCATGTTCGGCCAGTTCAGGCACCAGCGATGTTGATGTCATACCTGGTTGTGTATTTACTTCTAAACAAATCAATTCACCTTCTGATCCATTTGAGTCATCAAAACGAAAATCAGCCCTAGAAACGCCTCGACAACCAAGTGCGCTATGAGCGGCTAATGAATACTGCTGAATTTTACGGTAAATATCTGTAGGAATCTCTGCAGGAAGAATATGCCGCGATGCACCTTCTTCATACTTAGCTTTATAATCATAAAACCCGTTTACAGGCTCAATCTCTGTCACGCCAAGCGCCACATCGCTCATCACCGCGCAGGTTAATTCTTTACCTTGCACATAGCGTTCAATCATCACAAAATCACCGTAAATATCACGCTGCTCAAGTAACTCTTGCGGTGGTTCATTGGCGCCGCGCGTCACCACTTTCACTCCAAAGCTAGAACCTTCTGCAACAGGTTTAATCACATATGGACGCAACATTTTATGCACTTCAACCGCTTCTTCAATTGGCACAACACGGCTGTCTGCAACAGGCACACCTGCTTCTTTAAAGATACCTTTACACTTGTGTTTATCCATCGCCAATGACGATGCCAAAACACCAGAATGCGTATAGGGAATTTGCAAAGTTTCCAAAATACCCTGCACTGTTCCATCTTCACCCCATTTGCCATGCAAGCCATTAAACGCAACGTCAGGCCGAAGCTGCGCCAGCACATCACAAATATCAGGCTTCACATCAATTTGGGTGACACGAAAACCAGCATCTTCCAACGCTTTAGTGCAAGCCCGCCCTGTTGCGATACTCACATCACGCTCTTTGGACCAACCGCCCATCAAAACCGCAACGTGAGTAACCTCAGGTCGTCGCTTATTAAAATCTGAATTAAACGCCATCTTTTGACACTCCAATTCGGCGGATTTCCCAATGCAAATCAACGCCCGATGTTTCTTTTACTTTGGCACGTACATTCTCGCCCAAAGTTTCAATATCACTGCCCGTTGCTTCACCCTCATTGATGAGGAAGTTGCAATGCATTTGCGAAACCATGGCCCCGCCAACACGCGCGCCGCGCATTCCCGCTTTATCAATCAACTGCCAAGATTTATTGTTAGGTGGGTTTTTAAAGGTTGATCCACCCGTACGGCTTTTAATCGGTTGGGCATCTTCACGCGCTTTGGTAATTTCATCCATACGCTTTTCGATCTCACCTGCATCACCAGCTTTGCCTTGAAACAACGCTTCTGTAAAAATCAGATCCAAGGGCGCTCCACTATGTCGATATTCATATTCCATATCAGCATTTGAAAGCACCACAATCTCTCCTTTGCGGTTGACAGCACGTGCCTCAATCAGCACATCTTTGGTCTCGCCCCCGTGTGCACCAGCGTTCATACGCAGCGCCCCGCCAATTGTACCCGGGATTCCTCTCAAGAAGGTTAACCCATCAATAACATTTGCTAATGCAAACCGTGCAACCTGCATATCAAGCGCCGCGGTTCCCACCCGAATTTTATAATCATCTTCAACAGCCATGTTGGCAAAGCCACGCCCAAGACGGATTACCACACCAGCCACACCGCCATCACGTACCAATAGGTTTGAGCCAACACCCACCGTATAAACAGGAATATCTTCATCCAAGTTGGCCATGAACTGTGCCAAATCATCTTCGTCTTGCGGGGTAAACAAAACTTCTGCAGGCCCACCAACACGAAACCATGTCAGCGAACTCATCATTGCATTAGGCTTTAAACGACCCTTAACTTGCGGCAATCGTTTTAATAGTTTTTCACCATCAATTGCGCTCATTTGTCATCTCCAGCAGGTTCAATAACAGCATCAAAAGCGGCCAATTGTTCGGGCAGTGCATTGGCCCAGGCCGAGATCGATCCCGCCCCAAGACACAACACAATATCGCCCTTAGATGAAACCTGACGAACCAACGGCGCCAACTCATCTGGCCCATCAATCGTGAGTACATGGCGATGACCGCGCGCACTCAATCCTTCGGCTAAACTCCTATGGTCAAACCCTTCAAGCGGGCTTTCACCAGCTTCAAACACAGGCGCAACAATCACCGTGTCTGCATCATTAAAGCACGATGAAAACTCATCAAACAAATCGCGCAAACGTGTGTAACGGTGCGGCTGCACAACCGCGATCACTTTGTTGTTAGTCACATTGCGCGCGGCATCTAACACCGAAGTGATTTCAACAGGGTGATGGCCATAATCATCAAAAACAGTCACCCCATTATGACTACCCGTTTTGGTAAAGCGCCGTTTTACACCACTAAAATTTTGAAGCCCAGAACGAATAACATCATCATCAGCACCAAGATTTATACAAACAGCAATCGCCGCCGTTGCATTCATCACATTGTGCTCACCAGGCATGGTTAGAACCAACTTTTCAATGCGGCGTTCCTCACCCGTTTGGCGGTTGGTAATATTAAGCGAGAAATAGCTATCGCCGTCAACATAATGCAAATCTTCAATGCGCACATCAGCTTGGGCACTTTTGCCATAAGTGATAATTTTTCGATCGCGCAATTGGCCAATCAAAGCCTGAACTTCGGGGTGGTCAATACACATCACCGCAAAACCATAAAACGGAATGTTTTCAATAAACGATTTGAACGCAGCTTTTGCCACGTCAAAACTGCCATAATGATCTAAATGCTCAGGATCAATATTGGTAACGATCGCCACATCAGCGGGCAACTTAACAAACGTGCCATCGGACTCATCTGCCTCAACCACCATCCACTCACCTTTGCCAAGGCGCGCATTAGTGCCATACGCATTGATGATACCGCCGTTAATTACGGTTGGATCAAATTTACCTGCATCAAGAAGCGCTGCCACCAATGATGTGGTCGTAGTTTTCCCGTGGGTTCCTGCCACCGCAATGCAAGATTTAAACCGCATCAACTCGGCCAACATTTCAGCCCGTCGTACAACTGGCAAATGCTTTGCGCGCGCCTCAACAACTTCAGGATTGTCATCTTTAACTGCCGATGAAATCACCACCACTTTTGCGTCATCAACATTTTCAGGCTTATGGCCTATATGGACGCGAATATCCAAATTGCGCAACCGCGCGACATTGTAATTCTCAGAAAGGTCAGACCCTTGCACATCATAGCCAAGCTCTTTCATCACCTCAGCAATGCCGCTCATGCCAATGCCACCAATACCAACAAAGTGGATGGTTCCTGTATCTTGAGGCATCTTCATATTATTGTTCTTTCTTCGTAAGTATGGGCTTCTTGTGTGTCGCAATTGTTTGCTCAACCAAATCAGCCAAATTTTGCGCTGCCTTTGGTTGACCCTGCCCAAGTGCTGCAAAAGCTGCTCGGTTTAAATCTTCTGGTTCATAACGAAGCCGCGTTAAAAACGCCGCCAATGAATCCGCACTAATATTTTTTTGTTCCAAAATCCAGCCACCACCTGCCGTGCAAAAGCTCTCGGCATTTTTAAGCTGATCGTTATCAATCGCATGGGGCAGCGGCACTAATATCGCAGGGCGACCAATAACGCCAAGTTCAGCGATTGTCGAAGCACCAGAGCGCCCAATCACCAAATGAGCGTTAGCAATTCGTTTTGGCATGTCAGCAAAAAACGCCTGTAGCTCAAACTTTAGCCCCAGCTTTTCATACTCAGCTTTAACCGCTTCTATATCCTCTGGCCGACATTGCTGCACCACCGACAAACGCTTGAGCATGGCTTGGGGCATTTCTGCAAACACCTTTGGCATCATCTGCGAAAAGAATTGTGCGCCTTGACTGCCACCAAACACCAAAATTCTAAAATCCTGTTTTGGCGATGGCCCTGCAAACTTTGCAGCGGCTGATTTCAAAACAAGGTCGCGAACAGGGTTGCCCGTCATCACCGTTTTACTTGCAAGCTTAGCGTCCAAATTTACAATTTTGGGAAACGAAGATGCAATTTTATCTGCCCACCGAGCCAACAATTTGTTAGCCCGCCCCATAACCGCATTTTGCTCATGCAAAAGAGTTGCAATACCCAACTTATTTCCTGCAAGCATGGGAGGCAACGAAGGGTATCCGCCAAATCCAATAACGGCCAAAGGTTTGGTTTGTTCAAAAACTTTACGGGCCTTGGAATAGCCAGACCAAATCTTAAAAATACTCTTTGGCCACGTCCAAGGCTTACGCACAATTATCGTTGCCGCAGAGATTACATGCGTGTCGGCAGCAGGAAATTTCGCGCCATAATCACGCACCCGTTCATCACTCATCAAATGCACCACATAACCACGGCGCACCAATTCCTCACCCAAGGCTTGGGCTGGAAATAAGTGCCCGCCTGTGCCACCTGCGGCAAGGGCGATAACACCTTTTGAATTTTTGCTTTCTTCAATCATAAAGTTTACGCCAATTGTGCTTGTAAGTGTTCTGTTTTAACTCGAACCACTGCGCGCGTGCGGGTTAAAGCTAAAACCAAACCCATCGCAAATGCCATCGTCAGCAACGAAGAGCCACCATAAGAAATAAACGGCAACGTCATACCTTTTGCAGGCATCAAAGAAACATTCACTGCCATGTTAATTATCGCTTGAAATGAGAATACCGAAACCAACCCCGTTAATGCCAAAGCAACAAAACTATCGCCCTCTTCCATCGCAAATCTCAAAACACGCAAGGCAATGAACGCCACCAATGCAATCAACAATAT
>JAMOMM010000535.1 GCA_027067085.1 Hyphomicrobiales bacterium | reverse complement strand
TTTTCGATACGGTTTTTATCCTTTGTTATGCCAGTGCTATCGGCTGTGCAATCGCTGCATGTTATGACCGTAACAAGCCATTTGCTTGGGCCAGTGGATTGGCCCTTTTGGGTGTTATCATCCTCGATAATTGGGAAAATATTGTGATGATTCAATCCCTTGATTTGGTGGCCCAAAACCAAGCCATAGAATTTACGCAAATGGTTTCTCAGGTTACCGTTTCATCGGCCAAGTGGATTGCAGCAACAGTGCTTTTATTCTGTATTAGCTTTTTACTGCCCGACCGAACCACGATTGAAAAGCTGTTAGTGTGGGGAACCCGCGTTGGCTTAGCAATTGGCGTACCTTTGTTTATTTACAACCCTATTGATTTGCGTGTCCTCGGCGGGACAATCATTGCTCTGTCGATGGGAGGTGGATTTGTACTTCTTGCCTTGGTCATGAAGGGGCGGCGAATAACAAAGTAATACTCAACGCCAGAAATTTCCTGCTCGTTGACAGGTGGCTGACCCAACTGCATATCTATTCGACAAATTAAATTGTTGAGGAAGCGATTCGATGCTGGGCGTGAAAATTCTCTTTAAATCTTTGAGCCAGATTTATTACAATCTGAGTGACGCGCTCAAACTGACAGGCCCGTTGTACCTTGTCATGACAGCGTTGAATGTTTCTGTTAGTTATTTCATGCTTGGTGTGTTGAGTTTACAAGACATTCAAAAGTTGGAAAACGCCGAACAAATAGTGTTAACCCCTGAGTATTGGTTAGCGATTTTGATACTCATTCTGGTTAATATTGTGTTTTCAGCTTGGATTGCTGTGTTGTGGCATCGCTATATGTTGCTTTCTGAACAACCACTGGACCTCATACCTCCATTCCGCTCGCAAGTAATAGTTGCCTATATTTTAGCAACCTTACGGGTATTTCTTGTCTTACTTGCCGCGATCATTCCTGCCATGGTTCTTCTGGCAATTTTTGCCGTAACCGGCTTGATGTCTACTGGTGTTGGTATCGTAGGGTTTGGTTTTATATTCACGGCGTACGTGTTTTACATCTCGTTGCGGATTAGCCTAGTCTTACCTTCGCGCGCCATCGGTAAAGCCATGCCCATTGGGGAATCGTGGCATAAAACGGGATCAGTTGGAAACGCTATAATTGTGGCAGGTATATTGATGGGAACTGGCGCATACATCGGCCAAGTGATTGGACAAACTGTGTTTACCAATGGCGCTCTATTGCAAGTTTTTAATTTTGTGATCGGTTGGTTTTTTGTCATGGTAAGTGTCACCATTTTAACCACGCTGTATGGTTATTTGGTTGAAGGGCGATCACTGGATTAAGCCTAGAATCGTTGTGGTTTACATTGAACTAGAACGACCTAATCAAGGTGTCGATAGTCTTGCGTTTCATGCCGTGTTTGCGATTCAAACAAAACATGAAACGCTCTGGTGCAAAACTACGCGATAAAATACACTAAAGTTGCCTGCTAAAACCATACATGGCACCATGGATAAATTTGATCTGGTTCCTTTTCTTTTATTCATAAATTGCAGACACTTATTTCTTGTGCACAGGTGATTTTACCGTCACCTTACATCTATTACTGAAAAGCCATGTATCCCTCGTGGCAAAGTGGTGTGGATGAAGAAAAGGAATAATAACAATGAACATGCATCCCAAAGAAAATGATCTTTCAGCTGTGGTTGAAAAAGATCGCGTTAGTGTTTGGCATCACCTTAGCCAACACAAGAGATATGAAAACTCAGACCCTACCGTGATTATTGAAGGTAAGGGGATGCGGATTTGGAATGCACAAGGTAAAGAATTTCTTGATGCCGTTTCTGGTGGTGTGTGGACCGTTAATGTTGGCTATGGCCGTGAAAGCATTGCTAATGCCGTGCGCGATCAATTGGTTAAAATGAACTTTTTTGCAGGCTCTGCAGGCTCCATTCCAGGTGCAAATTATGCCGCCGCCTTGCTTGAGAAAATGCCAGGTCTGAGCCGCGTTTATTATTCAAATTCAGGATCAGAAGCCAATGAAAAAGGCTTTAAAATGGTCCGCCAGATCGCCCATAATAAATATGGCGGCAAAAAGTATAAAATCCTTTATCGTGACCGCGATTATCACGGCACGACAATCACGTGCCTTAGTGCTTGCGGACAACCAGAACGCAAAGCTCAATATGGTCCTTATACAGATGGATTTGTAGAGGTCCCCCATTGTTGCGAATATCGCTCGCAATATGGTGATGTTGATGATTATGGCGTGCGCGCAGCAAATGCTATCGAAGAAGTGATTTTGCGCGAAGGCCCAGACACCATTGGTGCGCTTTGTCTTGAACCAGTAACGGCTGGCGGCGGCGTTATCACACCACCAGAAGGATACTGGCCGCGCGTCCAAGAAATTTGTAAAAAATACGATATTCTCCTTCATATTGATGAAGTGGTATGTGGTCTTGGTCGCACAGGCACGTGGTTTGGCTATCAACAATATGACATTAAGCCAGACATCGTCACCATGGCCAAAGGGGTAGCCTCTGGCTATGCCGCGATTTCATGTACGGTCACAACCGAAGAGGTTTTTGAAAGCTTTAAAGCTGACCCTGATGATCCAATGAGTTATTTCCGCGATATTTCCACCTTTGGTGGTTGCACTGCTGGCCCTGCTGCAGCGCTTGAAAATATGCGCATTATTGAGAATGAAAACCTGCTCGAAAATGTAACTGAAATGGGCGAGTATTTGATGGAGCGTCTCAATGGCCTCAAAGACAAACATCAAATCATCGGTGATGTGCGCGGTAAAGGATTGTTCTGCGGCGCTGAATTGGTTGTTGATCGCGAGACCAAAGAACCCGTGCACGAAAGTGTAACTCAAGCTGTGGTCGCCAACTGCCTAGAACAAGGCGTTCTCATTGGTGCTACCAACCGCTCACTTGATGGCCTCAACAACACCCTATGCCTAAGCCCCGCCCTGATTTGCACCAAAGCAGATTTGGACGAAATCGTCACCGCAATAGATAATGCTTTAACGGCGGTGTTTGGTTAATTTAAAACAGGGAATGCAAAAATGGCATCGACTTGAATTACTCAAGTCGACGCCTTTCTTTGTTACGTGCGTTTCGCAGATTTTACTTTGGTTGCCCGCGCAATGACACAACGTCTTCAAGCAACCCTTGCGTTCCGTTGTGGATGGTAAGGGTTTGAACTTTCTCAGCGATGGTTTCAAGCGCTTCAAGCTCTTTCAACCGCAACATAGAAGGGTTTTCTTCCATGACTTTAGCGGTGTTCAAAAGAGAACGAGTTGCGCTTGTTTCTTCACGCCGACGGATGACGTTGGCTTCGGCTTCTTTTTCAGCTTCGACAACTTTGTTCAAAATTTCACGCATCTCGCCAGGCAAGATGATGTCTTTAATCGCAATGTCGCCAACCCGAATACCGATGGCTTTCATTTGATCGCGAACCCGCATTGCAGCTTCGCTATCAACGGAAACCTTATCAGCCAAAATTTTATCGAGTGTCTTTGTACCCATTGATTCACGGAATCCGTGTTGCAATGCGCGATAAAGCGTATCGTTAAAATCTTTCACTGAGGTCACCACTTTCACCGCATCAGTAACCTGATAGGTTGCAGCAATGTTAACCCGAATGGAAACGCGGTCTTTAGTCAAAATCTCCTGACCTGTCACATCAATAGAAGTTTCGCGCATGTCGATGATTTTCACCATGACAGAACGTCCAACATTCCAAAACGCGTAAGAGCCAGATTTGAGTTCTTTGACCAAAGCATTATCAATGTAAAGCAAGCCTTTTTGACCTTCTTCAACATTGAAGCGTTTCACCCGATCAAGCAAACCAAGTGAGGCGATCCGTTGTGCAAGCTTTTCATCAAGCATCAAAGTTTCGCTCACATTAATTTTCTCAACTTTCCAAGGGCCAGCATCTTTCCAAAAAACTGACTTACCATCAGGTTTAAGGACACCGAAAAGCTTTCGATCGCGCTCAACAATAGCCACTTCATCTGGTGTTGTTTGTACAGCCGTAAAGTGTTCTTCTACAAGCTCAGGGCATTGATCCATCAAGGCTTTAGAATATGTTGAGATAAACTCAGGTTTGTTCAAATCAAAAGATTCCCACTCAACCTGCGTCCGAAAGCTATTAACCACATGACGACCAGGCTGGAGGATTGCCTCAAATTTACCGTTTTTCAAAACCAGTACGCGGTATCCTTCAGATACGGTAAAGGTTGTTCGAAATACATTTTCTTTTACTTCAGTCATAATTTATTCTCCTTTTAAGTCGTCACATATCCATCACGGCATTTGTGCTAACGTCCTTTCATATTTGCCTCACGCATCATTGCGCTTGGCGGTTTGTTGTGGTGCTGTTTGCACCGGTTATTTACGCCGATATTGTTTTCTGGCGCAGAATTTAAAATTTAGCAGCCCTCTAGAACGGGTTTGACAATATTACGGCGGATTGTGGTTTTGCTGTCAGGGCCAGCGATGTTGAAGCCAAAAAGCGCGCGCAGTTGTTTCTTCGGTAAAATCATACCAACTAAAGAACAGGGTTTGCATATTCAGCCTGTCAATCAGGCACATCAAGCAAAGGGGCCACAACCGGCCGCTCTACCGCGGAAAACAAATTTCAGATCAGCTCTGGCTATTGCCGTTACTTTTCATTCATCTGCTTTTCGGCCCATTCCAAAGGACCAGTTTTCATATAGCTTGCGGAGCTAGATCTAATGGCATTTCCAGCCAATGGATGAGAGGACTCGAACCTCCAACATATCAGTTAAAAGCTGATTGCTCTACCTTTGAGCTACATCATGTTGCAAATATCGGGAATCGAACCCAGAGAAGTCGCCGACCGACTACTTGCGATGTCTTGATAGTACGTCCTTTGGTTTTGGTACATGACGGTGCAGTGCAGGCCATGCCAGTGGCGCCTTAAGAACGCCTAATCGTTAAAACTCAAGATCTGTATCAATCAAGGAGGGCGTCTATAGGCGTATCAAAATTTATTGGCAATAAAATTCTGCGACATTCTGCCTTGTTTGTTGTTGGTGTTGTAAATATGCAACATTTGATGAGGTCAAGATCCACCCTGTCTAACATTCTATTTGACCTTGATCTGGTTTTATATAGGCTGGTTTTTTAACCACCCTTGAAAGCTGCTGTCATGTCTCCCCCTCAAATGAGCGCTCAAGCGTCACCCCTCGACAGTCCATATTCATGGCGGCGGTTGGTGATTTCTGTGGCGGTTTCGACCGTTGGGTCAATTGGCATGTGGGCGATAATTTTAGTGTTGCCGCAGGTGCAAAAAGATTTTGGCATTGATCGCGGCGATGCATCACTTGCTTA
>JAMOMM010000534.1 GCA_027067085.1 Hyphomicrobiales bacterium | reverse complement strand
GGCCCGCCGCTGAGTTTCCATATTCTAAGCTGTCCAAATATATACCTTGTGATGCGCCCAAAGAAACGCTGTTTGCCCTGCGCGATCATTTAGGCTTTTCGCGTAATGTCATTGTTCAGGCCTCCTGCCATGGCAAAGACAATAGTGCGATGATTGATGCTTTGCGAGCCTCAAACGGTTTGGCGCGCGGTGTGGCGGTAATTGACGATCAAGTAAGTGATGATGAATTGCGCGACATGCACGATGCTGGTGTGCGCGGCGTACGGTTTAATTTCGTCAAACGGTTGGTTGATCCAAAACCTCAGGATTACTACCGAAAAATTGCCAATCAGGTGGCAAAATTGGGCTGGCATGTTGTGGTCTATTTTGAAGCTGCTGACCTGAACGGTCTCATACCATTCCTTGAAAGCCTGCCCACCATAATCATCATCGATCATATGGGGCGACCTGATGTTAGTGAGGGAATCGATTCTAGCGGGTTTGCCACTTTTCAGAACCTGATGGCGCGAAATGAAAATATTTGGACTAAAGTCAGCTGTCCTGAGCGATTATCTATAATGGGACCACCCTATGATGATGTCATTGCTTTTTCGGGCGCTTTGGTCGCAGCCTTTCCAACCCGTGTTTTATGGGGCACAGACTGGCCACATCCCAACATGAAATCGCATATGCCTGATGATGGGCATCTTGTTGATATTATTCCAAAAATCGCGCCGACCAAACAATTACAAACCAAACTACTGGTCACCAACCCGCTCGAACTATATTGGAACGAATAGCGTGTTGAGGGATGGCCCCCTTTACCATGTACAACTTTTCATTTGCACTTATACCCAACAAGTGGCATGTATATGAGTATATTTGAATAAAAGCATATACGCGGCGCATCATGCTTTACTTATAAAGAGACAAAACGCTTATGGATATTTCGCAACTTCAAGAAAATGCTTCTCGCGCTAGTGCGCTGTTAAAAACCATGGCAAATGAGTGGCGTTTGTTGATCTTGTGTAATTTGGCCGAGAGTGAAAAATCTGTTGGTGAGCTCGAGAAACTTATTGGTTTGAACCAATCTGCCCTGTCACAACACTTGGCTGTTTTACGTCGTGAAAACCTTGTGCAAACGCGCCGTGCCGCGCAATCAATTTTCTATTCGCTCAAAAGCGAAGAAGCATCAATGATTATGATGACGCTTTACGATGCTTATTGCAAATCAGATGAAGGCGAAGGCGGCTGCGCTGTCGGGTAAGCAATTTCCCCTGTCGAAATTCATAAAAGTTCTTTCACATATGTTGTTCGCATACACTTTTCAGTGTCGTTTTAACGTGCTTTTTTAGTGCTTAAATAAGGTGCGATCTTTTTCCCTCTTGATATATTAGATTTTTCTAATATATATTTATTCATAGATAGACAAATAAGAATAAAGGGAACATTCAATGCTTCAAGGACAGATCGAAGAAGGTTTTAACGTTTTTCCACAGCTCTCTCATGGAATCGTGGCTGACCTTGCCGCCAATGGTTTTAAGACCATTATTAATAATCGCCCTGATGGTGAACGTGGAAACTATCCAACAAATGTTGACATGGAAGCATTGGCCAAACAGCACGGCATGCAATATTTCTTTGTACCCGTGAACCCGATGGCGCTTTCAATGGAAACAGTGCAAGCTTTTGCCGATGCGATGGAAAAAGCTGAAGGGCCAATTGCATCTTATTGTGCCTCTGGCCGCCGCAGCGCCATGATGTGGGCTTTGGTAAAAGCCCCAACAAAATCAGCTGATGAGATCATTTCTGCATGTGCAGCGCAAGGCCATGACCTTTCGCAAATGCGCCCGATGCTGAGCCAAATGGCCGCCGCCGCATAAACAAAAAACTGGCCGTTACCTCTTTTTGACAAATTGATACTTTACCATTTGTGAATGTGTCACTAGATTAACCCTCATCAAACAAAGGTGAGGGTTTTTTTATATGTTTATGGATACATCGTTTTGGGGCGCATTTTTGGCGGGGATTGTTTCGTTTCTATCGCCATGTATTTTGCCGATTATCCCACCTTATTTGTCATATATTACTGGCTTGAGCCTTGAGCAAATTACGGAAAAAAGCAAAACCTCAACGGCTGTGTTCAAAATTTTCATTTCAGCCTTGGCTTTTGTTCTCGGCTTTAGTGTGGTGTTTATCTTGCTTGGGGCGAGTGCTTCGTTCCTCGGTAAGAAGCTGGTTGAATATTTTGAAATACTTAAATACCCAGCAGGTGCGATCATCATTTTGATGGGGCTGCATTTCATGGGTATTTTCAAAATCAGTATGCTGTATCGCCAAGCCAAAGTGGATGTACAAAAAAAACCAGCAGGGTTGTTTGGCTCTTTCCTCGTCGGCCTTGCATTTGCCTTTGGTTGGACACCGTGTGTTGGCCCTGTCCTGTCAACTATATTGTTCGTGGCGGGCACTGAAGAATCAGCCTTCCATGGCGCAAGCTTACTTGCAGCTTATTCGGCAGGTATAGGTATTCCGTTCCTACTGGCCGCGCTTTTTGCTGGAACCTTCGTGTCGTTCTTGCGCAAGTTCGGCAAGCATATGGGCACTGTCGAAAAGTTCATGGGCGCTATTTTGGTTATCGCTGGTATTCTTATTATGACAGGCTACATGCAAGAAATTGGCTTCTTCATGCAGAAGATGTTGCCAAGCTTAACCATGGGCTAATCGAGAAATTAAGATGACGTTTGAAACCAAGTTTAACGGTAAGCTTTATGGGGTGCTGATGTGGAAGCAGTTTGATGCCCATTGGGCATGGTTAAATGACAATCCAAAAGGATGGTTTGTTTGGCAAAACGGTGAGGCAGCCCCGAGTGAACCGATGTCCGAACACGCATTTCGCAATTTCCTCACCGAGACAGAAATATTTTTACGCAAACAAGACAGCGCCAAACAATGTGGGTTTATGTATATAGATGCCCCAAGTGAGCCAACTTTGCTAAAAGTATTCGACCCAAGACGAATGGGATCTGCGTGTGGCTGTTCAGGTAAAGTAATTATGCCACGTTGGACGATATCAAGCATGAAACCGCAAGCTCTAAATTAGAGTCATACTCAATCACTTAAAAAGAACTCTAAAAGAACTCTAAAAGAACTGCGGCAATGGATATTCACCTTGGGCCTTGACCTTGCAGCCCTTGACGTGCTTTCAATAATTCACATATTAGAATATACGCGTAAACGATTTTATAACACAACACTGGAGAAGAAAATGTCTGATCACGTTCTTGATGCAAAAGGCCTAAACTGCCCACTACCAATTTTGAAAGCTAAAAAAGCTCTTAAAGCAGTGCCAGCGGGCGAAATCCTAACGATTCTCTCAACTGACCCAGGCTCAGTGGCTGACTTTGGTGCATTCTGCAACCAAACTGGCAATGAATTGGTTTCTTCGTCTTCAGAAGGTGACGTTTATACCTTTGAAATCCGCAACACTGCATAAACTGGTGACAAAAATGTCACAAATGCAGATTTCTGCATAGGATTGACACTTTATCAACACAATGCCTCTTGTCAGCGAAGATTCCGTGCTTATGGTATCTCCTCAAGGGTCAGAGCTAGTAATAGCTCAAAAAGTTTTATGGCCCATCAGTTTTCTGATGGGCCTTTTTGTTTAACGGGAGGGGTCATCCATTGTCTCTAATTAAAAAAATTGCAACTACATCGGCTGTTGTTCTTACTGCTGGTACATTTATTGCAACTGAAGCAGCAGCGACCGAAGGTTACTTTGCTAACGGTATTGGCGCACGCTCAAAAGGTATGGCTGGTGCTGGTGTAGCAGATTCAAAAGATGCAACAGCGATCACACTTAACCCAGCAGGTCTTGTCCATGCTGGTGAACAATTAAACATTTCTGCTTCTGCGTTTATGCCTTTCCGTAGCTATACAGCAGGTGCTCCTGCTATTTTTGCATTGCCAGGCACTATTAAAAGTAAGAATAACTTTTTTATTATTCCAAATTTCGCTTATTCGAAGCCAATTAGCGAAAACACCACATTTGGTATTTCATTGAGCGGCAATGGCGGCATGAATACTGAATATAAAAACGCCCCAGGTGTCTATAATGGTGGCAATGCTGGCATTGACCTTATTCAAATGAACTTGACTGCTGGTCTTGGCCATAAGTTCAACCAATATTTCTCAGTTGGTATCGCACCAATTTTGACTATGCAGCGGTTTAAAGCCAAAGGCCTTAGTGCTTTTGTTCCCTTTTCATCTGATCCAGCAAACTTGACCAACCGTGGTTATAGCTATTCATTTGGTGCTGGTGCGCGCATTGGTGCAGAATTTTCACCTGCTGAAAACCTACGCGTTGGTGTTTCTTTTCAGACACGCACTTATATGAGCCGATTTAAAAAATACGCTGGTTTGTTTGCTGAACGTGGCGATTTTGACGTGCCTGCAAACTTCCAAATTGGTGTTGCATATGACGCGACCCCTGATTTGACTTTTAACTTTGATATTAAACACATCATGTTCTCAAATGTTAAATCTGTTGGCAATCAATTTAATTTCTTAGCTCCACTGGGCACAAACACTGGCAGTGGTTTTGCTTGGAAAGATGTAACAACGTTCAAGTTCGGTGCAGAGTATAATGCAACTGACGCATTGACTGTTCGTGCTGGCTATTCATACAACACCCAGCCAATTCGCAAAAACTCAAATCAACTGGCATTGAACATCCTTGCTCCTGCAACATCACAACATCACATCACTGGTGGTGCTTCTTATAAATTCAATGAGAATAGCCAATTTGATTTTGCAGTCATGTTCTCGCCCTCAACTAAAGTAAGCGGGTTTGGACCAACTGGCGCTCAAGCTATTTCAGTTAAAATGCACCAATTGGAAATCACTGCGGGTTATACATATAACTTCAATTGATTTCCTGACATAAACAATCAATTCCAAGGCGGTCTTTTTGAGACCGCCTTTTTTTACGACTAAATACCAAAAACCTCTCCTTGATTTTCTCGACTATACACTGTGATAACCTAACAATCGCGTCAGTTTGTCCGTATCCAACACATACACTTATTCGTATATTAGAAAATGTTAATTAAGGTTTAGAGCGTGTCGCGTTAAATTGGGATCGCTATAACACAGTGAACGCGTTAAAAATAAACGCTGCCTCACTCTGCTACAGCGATGCAATGTACTCATTAAAACACGACACGTTATGAGGGGAATTTCGTGAGCGCTAATCCATTTGCTACGGTAAAAGAAAAAGTCGAATTATCCCGCATGGCGGCCGATGAGGTCAAAACCACGACTTGCTATATGTGCGCGTGTCGTTGCGGTATTCGCGTTCATCTCAAAGATGGAAAAGTTCGCTACATTGAAGGCAACC
>JAMOMM010000533.1 GCA_027067085.1 Hyphomicrobiales bacterium | reverse complement strand
TTATGCGCGACTGGCTTGTACATATCAAAAAGGACAAAAACGCAACACTTCAGGCGCAAATCCGTGAAGCCATGGTTGCAGCGATTCTTGACGGCCAACTTGCAGGCAATGAGCTGGTGCCATCCTCGCGAAAATTGGCAAAATCTTTGAGTGTTTCCCGCAATACAGTTGTTTTGGCGTATCAAGCATTGTTAGAAGATGGTTATTTGGATGCGCGCGAACGCTCAGGGTATTTCGTCTCAGAGCGCGCCGTTGAGGCAGTGAAGTCTCGCCCCAAAGCAAAGCCTGTTGTTAGCGATTCTCAAACTGGACCCAAATGGGATAGCCTGTTTAATATGGAGCCAGCGCGGCAAGAAAATATTCACAAACCGCGCAACTGGCAAGATTTCAAATACCCGTTTATTTACGGGCAGGTGGATCACACCTTGTTTCCGCTATCTGATTGGCGCGACTGCGCGCTGCAGTCTCTTGGCCGTAAGTGGCTAGCCAACTGGACCAATGACAACCGCGAAGAAGATGACCCTTTATTGGTTGAACAAATTCGCCGCCGCATTTTGCCGCGTCGTGGCATCATGGCTAAAGACGAGGAAATTTTAGTGACCCTTGGGGCGCAAAATGCCTTGTATCTTTTATCATCGCTTTTAATTCATCAAGATTCACGCGTCGCCATGGAAGATCCCGGCTATAGCGATGTAAGGAACATCTTTAAACTCAAAACGCCTAACGTGGCTTTGGTCCCGCTTGATGAGCGCGGCATGGTTCTCAATGACGATGTGAAAAATTCAGACATGGTTTTTGTAACGCCAAGCCATCAGTTTCCAACCACCGTCACCATGACGTTGGAGCGTAGGCTAGAATTATTAAAAATGGCCGAGGAAAACAATTTTTTAGTCATAGAAGATGACTATGAGTTTGAAACCAACTACGTCAACGAACCATGCCCCGCGCTTAAATCTTTGGATGATTCAGGGCGGGTAATTTATGTAGGTAGTTTTTCTAAAACCCTATTCCCGGGGTTACGCCTTGGCTTTATGGTCGGGCCAAAACGCTTGATTGACGAAGCGCGTGCCTTGCGGCGTTTAATGATGCGTCATGCGCCAAATAACAATCAACGCACTGCGGCGTTGTTTTTATCTTTAGGTCATCACGATACTTTAATCCGCCGGCTTCATCGTGCTTATCGCGCCCGTTGGGAATTGATGAACGCCGCTTTGCAAAAACATTTACCCGGTTGTGCCGAAGCGCCAAGTTTTGGCGGCACCAGTTTTTGGGTTGAGGGGCCAAAGGGCATGAATTGCGAAACCCTTGGCAAAGCGGCCGCAGAGGCCGATATTCTCATAGAACCCGGCCGCATCTATTTCGGCCACCACCCCCGCCCAACCCACTTTTTCCGCCTCGGTTTTTCGTCGATTGCCGAAGATAAGATTGAAGACGGGATTGAGAAACTGGCAGGGGTTATGGATGGGTTGTGAAAATGGAGTACGTTAATTGATGAAAAACGTAGTTACTTATTTTGATCAATTATTCCTTGCACGAGTCCCTCAACTAATGCGCTGGGAGCTTGCCATTGGAGTTCAGGGATGGTGATAATGGAGTGGCATATGCCGTGCAGGGCGCAAAGGTATTGTTGACAACAGATTTCGACTTTTTGTGGGGCAACATCAGCTTGGATCAGTAACTGTGATAAAAAATCTAACTCCTCGAGAATTAAAGGACTGTCAGCAAAAAAACTTTCTGATCGTGAAGGCATGTCAATCTGCCCATAGACCATAAGATAATTTTGCGGGTTCGCAATCCAATAATTAACAAAACAATTCGCGTAATTTTTTATTTGTTGGGCAGGATTACATCCCCGATCAGCGGCATTGCGACATTTCGTAAAGAGGGTTTGAAATATCTCTTCCCATAAGTGGATTAGTATCGTGCGTTTGTTTTTGAAAAATTTGTAAATCGACATATGCGACATGTTGATTTCATCAGCGAGCCGTCGAATAGATATATTTTCATAACCGTTTTCTGCAAATAACTTATTGGCTGCACGTACTATACTTTCGCGGCGTTCTGCAGTTTTTTCTGGCGTTAATGGCTTACGCCCTTTTTTATTCGGCAATTTTGAAACTCCTGTTGTCGTCTGTGTAGTTGACAAAATAATAAATTGCAATAAATATACGCGTATATTTAATTAGGAATATACGATGACTAACCACAAAAACAAAAATAAACCCGCTGTTTCTTTTTGGGAATCTGAACAAACCACTTTGTTCATGGACGAGAAATTAAATGAAAACATCTGCGTTGATGTAGCTATAATTGGCGGAGGATTTACTGGTCTTTCCACAGCGCGCGAAATTCTCAAAGACCAACCATCACTACGTGTTGTTGTTCTTGAAGCTGATTATGTTGGGTATGGCGCATCGGGCCGAAATGGCGGCTTTAATATGACATTGTTTGGCTTAGAGCCTGAAATTACTTTATTACGTTGGGGTAAACAGCGCACGATTGAGGCGCAGGAATATACTATAAAAGCTGTAAATTATGTTCGTGACTTGGTCGATGAGTATAAAATTGAAAGCAATTATGAACACCCTGGTATGGTTCGCGTGGCTTATTCTGATGCTCAACTTAAACGGTTAGAAGGCAGTGTGGAGTTATTTGAAAAGCTAGGTGTGGCTAATCAATATGAATTGCAGTCTCAAGACGAAATTCAGCAGAGTGTTCACTCGCCAAAGTTTCGTGCCGGCTTGTATGAAAAAAACAGTGGCATCTTAAATCCCTACAAACACGTTAGAGAACTTAAACGCATTGCAGAAGAATGCGGTGCTAAGATCTATGAAAACACGCCAGTAATAGAAGTAAAGAGGCTAGGTGATAAGGTTACATTAAAGACCAAAAGTGGGACGGTTTCTGCCTCTAAACTGGTTATTGCTGTTAATGCATGGTCAGGTAAAATTGAAGGATTACCAAAAATTAAAAATCGGCAAATCCCCATCTGGACTTCTCAAGTCGTCACGGAGCCTCTATCCGATGAACAATGGCACGAAATTGGTTGGATGCAGCGTCAGTCTATTGAGGACAATCGCCAACTCATTCATTACTTCAGGCGTACCGTTTGTGGTCGATTTACAATGGGTGGTGGCAATGTTGGTTTCCCCAATAAATATTCTATGACCGAGATTGATACCACAAAGGTTTGGCAAGGCCTTACTGACCACATCGGCTGGCTTTTCCCGAGTCTTAAAAATGTAGGAATTGATTACCGTTGGGGTGGGCCTGTCTCTGTTAATCTGGATATGACGCCTGAAATTGGTTTCATCGATGATGAGCGTATCATTTATTCAACTGGCTGCATTGGTCACGGTGTTTCACTAACCCAATTAAACGGGCGTACTATTGCAGACTTGGTTCTAGAAAAGAAAACCGAGCTCACAGATTTTTGGATCATAAACCGTAAAGCAATCCCTTGCCCACCAGGTATGATGGGTACGGGGATCGTGCGTGCAATTGCGGGTGGTTTGAAGTTGTGGGATAAGGTTGAAGAACGTAAATTAGAAAAATAGGCCGACTGCGCATGACAAGTACTCAAGAAAATACCTTAGAGAGTTTACTGACATTTGCTCTAAGGATTTTATCATTTTATTTTCTGTGCGTAGCCACAGCCCATCTGTTTGGTCTGAAGATTCCATTGCTCTACGTTTATTTTGATGTGCCATCAACGGGCTATCAAGATCGCATCATATCTTTTATGGCAATGGGTTGGTGTTTATCATTTTATGCGGCCAGTAAAAACGTTTCAACTAATCAAAGCTTGATAAAAATGCTTATTTTGGCAGGGGCTTTTGCCGTAGCCGCTCTTGCCAACAACAACTATGTAACAGACTTTACAATCCATACATTAACCCCAAGCCTTTGGGCTTATTGGTTGCAGACAGGATTGTTGGCCATCATTGTTGCTGGCTTGTACGGGCTATATCGCGCTTGTTTTAAATAGATAAAACAGTGGCTGAACAGCCTACTTCCCCTCAATCTGGCTCACATCACGCACCGCGCCCTTAGACGCGTTGGTGACCATGGCTGCATAAGCTCGCAAGGCTTGGGAGACTTTGCGGGGGCGTTCCTGCGCTGGTTTCCAAGCATCTTTGCCTTTGGCTTCCATTGCAGCGCGGCGTTTGGCTAGCACAGCATCGTCAACAGCTAGATTGATTGAACGTTTTGGGATGTTGAACTCGATAATATCGCCTTCTTCCACAAGGCCAATCAAGCCACCTTCGGCAGCTTCTGGTGAGATGTGACCAACCGATAATCCAGATGTCGCACCAGAAAAGCGCCCATCGGTAATCAAGGCACATTCTTTGCCGAGCCCCATGGATTTTAAATATGAAGTTGGGTACAGCATTTCCTGCATACCTGGCCCACCCTTTGGTCCTTCATAACGAATGACCACCACATCGCCAGAGCCGATTTCCTTAGCTAAAATGCGTTTCACTGCTTCGTCTTGGCTCTCGCATACTTTAGCAGGGCCAGAAAAAACCCAAATGCTTTCATCAACGCCAGCGGTTTTCACCACACAACCTTCAAGCGAGACATTGCCCGTTAGAACCGCCAAGCCGCCTTCTTTAGTAAAGGCATTTTCAACCGAACGAATAACGCCCGTTTTGCGATCCGTATCAAGTTCTTTAAACCGATTGGCCTGACTGAACGCTTCAATGGTGCGAACACCGCCAGGGGCCGCTTTATACAATGTTTGCACCGCTTCATTATTGGTGCGCGAAATATCAAATTCGTTGAGCACATCGCCCATCGGCTTGTTATAAATCGTCGAGACATCGCGGTTGATAAGCCCGCCCGCATCAAGCTGACCCAAGATAGACATGATGCCGCCCGCGCGGTGCACATCTTCAATATGAACATCAGGCACGGCAGGGGCAACCTTGGCAAGGCACGGCACCTTGCGCGATAATTGGTCCATATGTTCCAGCGTAAAGTCAACTTCAGCTTCTTGGGCAATGGCCAGCAGATGCAAAATTGTGTTGGTCGAACCGCCCATGGCAATATCGAGTGACATGGCGTTTTCAAACGCTTCAAACGTAGCAATGCCGCGCGGGGTAACAGTTTCATCACCCTCTTTATAATGTAAATTAGTGATCTCAACAATGCGCCGTGCTGCTTCTAAAAATAGGCCCTTGCGGTCAGCATGAGTGGCCAGCACCGTGCCATTACCAGCAAGGCCAAGGCCCAGTGCTTCGGCCAAACAGTTCATTGAATTAGCAGTGAACATGCCAGAGCATGAACCGCATGTGGGGCAGGCATTTTCTTCAATTTCTTTTACATCGGCATCAGAAACATTGGGGTCAGCGGCTTGGATCATCGCATCGACCAAATCAATTGCA
>JAMOMM010000532.1 GCA_027067085.1 Hyphomicrobiales bacterium | reverse complement strand
ATGTGATGCAAACGTGGTAACGGCAACGCGTTTTTTGGCTGACTTGATAATTTTCTCAAGGCCAATAGCAACTTCAGCTTCACTGGGCGAATGACCTTTGCCAAGAACATTGGTTGAATCACACACTAGAACGTCAACACCCTCTTCGCCAATTTCACGGAAACGGGTTTCATCCATCATCGGTGGAATAGATGGCGTGCGATCTAGCTTCCAATCTCCTGAATGAACGACCGTGCCTGCTTGCGTACGAATGACGATACTTGCTGGTTCAGGAATAGAATGAGTGACGGCCACCATTTCAATATCAAACGGCCCGATGTCAAACCTGCTGCCCAATGGTTGAACCCGCAAAGGCACATCTCTCAATAAGCCTTTTTCAGACAGTTTACCTTTAAGCAGTTCTGCGGCAAAAGGCGTGCAATAAACGGGTGCTTTGAGCTTTGGCCACAACCAACCAACAGCACCCAAGTGATCTTCATGCCCATGTGTGATAATTATCCCGAGCAGATCTTTTTTGTATTGTTCGATAAAGCTGGTATCAGGCACGATAACATCAATGCCAGGGTCTTGCTCATCACCAAACTTTACCCCGCAGTCAATCATAATCCATTTACGTTTCTTGCCTTTTCCAAGGCCGTAAAGATACATGTTCATTCCGATTTCGCCAGCACCGCCAAGCGGGACATAGACAAGTTGGGTATCATTTTGTTTTGGCATTAAGAGCTAACCTGTTCGAAAACTTACATCACCAGCGTGGAAGTGTTTTAACTTACCATCTGGCAATGACAATATTAGGGCACCATCTGGTGCCAAACCTTTGAATGTACCCGTTATAACATCACTGCCGTTAATGAGCGATACTTGTTTGTCGAGTGAATGGGCACAAGTTTCCCACGCATTGATTATTGATTGAAAATTGCCGCCATACTGCCAGACATCTAACCATCGGTTCATCGCTGCATCAATATAGGTCAACATGGTTTGCGGTGTGATATTTGTATCTAAATGGTCATTTAGACAGGTTGCACCATAACTTGTTTGCGTTGGCGCGCAGTTGATATTTACACCGCAGCCAATAGCCAAAACAGTCTTTTGCTCAAACGGGCTTTGTACTGTTTCAATAAGAATTCCAGCAAGTTTTTGGTTATTCAACAGCACATCATTTGGCCATTTTAGGCGAAGGTCAGCCGTTGAGTTTACAAGACACTTTTTTGCAGCATCGAAAATTGCCAATGCCGTTATAAAGCTCATTTGCATCGCTGTAATGGGTTTTACGGGCAGCGAAATAAGCAGCGTTGCATAGAGGTTTCCAGTTTGCGAAACCCATTCTCGGCCGCGCCGTCCCCTGCCGCTGGTTTGTTTATCAGCACTTATCCATATCGGGCCGTACTCGCCTTTTTGCGCAAGGTCATGGGCCTTTATGCTGGTGGAACCAAGTTCAGCGAAATGCAAATGTCGCGTGTGGCCAATCATCAAACTGGCAACTCATTAACAGGGCATTTCATCAAAACAGCGATTGCGCTGCAACTTTAGCCAGACCAAACAAATAGGCATCAACGATAAAGTAACAAACAACGAACAATGTTGAAATGCCGACAATCATTTTGATTTCGCTTGGGATCGGGTCAAACGCATCTTCTGGGTCGTGAACATACATCACCAAAACAATGCGAATATAGTAGAACGCGCTGATAACACTGGCCAGCAAACCGACGATAACAAGCGGCAATAGTCCTGCATGATACGCGCTTAAGAATACAACGTATTTCCCAAAGAAGCCCGCGAGTGGTGGAATGCCAGCAAGCGAGAACATAAACATGGCCATAACAAATGCCATGATTTTTGAGTTCTGCGATAGACCAGCAAGGTCTGAAATGTTTTCAAGTGGTGTATCGTTGCGGCGCATGGCCAAAATACAACCAAACAAGCCTAATGTCGTAAGCATGTAGATTGTCATATAAATGACGACACCTTGAATGCCATCAGATGTACCAGCGGCCAGTCCAACTAGGGCATAACCCATATGGCCAATGGATGAATATGCAATCAGACGTTTTATATTTGTCTGGCCAATACCCGCAAATGCGCCAAGCACCATAGATGCCATTGCAACGAAAACCAAAACCTGTTGCCATTCAGCTTCAATGGCAGGAAACGGTGTCAACATGGTGCGAACGAACAACGCCATTGCGGCCACTTTTGGGGCAGCGGCAAAAAATGCCGTCACTGGCGTTGGTGCGCCTTCATAAACATCGGGAGTCCACATATGGAATGGAACCGCTGAAACTTTAAAGGCAAGGCCTGCAATAATAAAGACGAGGCCGATTGTGAGGCCAAGGTTTGAATCGTTTGCTTTAAGAAATTCTGCAATACCCTCAAATAATACGGTGCCCGTAAAACCGTAAACCAATGAAGAACCGTACAACAGCATGCCAGAAGACAATGCGCCCAAGACAAAATATTTCAGGCCAGCTTCTGATGACCGCGATGAATCGCGGTTAATCGCAGCGATGACATACAAAGCTAATGACTGAAGCTCTAAGCCCATATAAAGCGCGATCAAGCCGTTGGCTGAAACCATCATCAACATACCAAGAGTGGCAAGAAGAATAAGGATAGGGTATTCAAATTTGGCAATCTTGGCCGATTTCATGAACTGAACAGACATGATGATGGCGGCAGCAGACCCAAACAAGACCAAAATTTTCATATAGCGGCTAAAAGTGTCAACAACAAAAGAGCCGTTAAAAGCTGTTTGCGTTTCACCATTTGTTAGAATAATGATGCCACCAGTCAGCGCCAATGCGAGTAGGGAAAGTGAATTAACAAGGTCGCTGCTATCGCCTTTTTTGAAAGCGCCAACCATCAACAAAACCATAGCTGATACGGCTAAGACAATTTCGGGCAATGCAGCAATGGCATCGGCAGATTTTAGAATTTCAATCATTGCTTTATACCTTTAATTTGCGCCAGCCAAGTTAGCCGATGCTGCTGCATCAAGTGCAACATTAATTTGATTTGTCAGATTATCTACCGAGCTTGCCATAATGTCCAAAATTGGAGCTGGATAGACACCGAATAAAATGGTCAAAAGGACAAGAGGCAAGAAAATAATTGCTTCGCGGCCAGACATGTCGGCCATTGCTTTTAGACTGTCTTTTTCGAGCGCTCCAAACATCACGCGACGATACAACCATAGAGCATAGCCAGCTGATAATATCACCCCTGTTGTGGCAAAGAACGCCACCCAAGTATTGACTTGATAGGCTGCCAAGAGGGTCAAGAACTCTCCGACAAAACCTGATGTTCCTGGCAAACCAACATTGGCCATAGTGAACAACATAAACACAAAAGCATAGGCTGGCATGCGTTTGACCAAACCACCATAGGCAGCAATTTCACGCGTATGCATGCGGTCGTAAATTACGCCAACGCATAAGAACAATGCCGCAGAGACAAGCCCGTGTGAGATCATTTGGAAGATTGCGCCGTCGATACCCTGACGTGTTAAAGTAAAGATACCCATGGTCACAAAACCCATGTGGGCGATCGATGAATAGGCAATCAGCTTTTTCATATCATCTTGGCGCAAGGCAACAAGAGATGCGTAAATGATACCGATGGCAGAAAGGGTAAAGACGAACGGGGCAAAATATTCAGATGCGAGTGGGAACATGGGCAATGAGAAACGCAAGAAACCGTAGCCACCCATTTTTAGCAAAATTGCTGCCAAAATAACCGACCCTGCAGTTGGTGCCTCAACGTGCGCATCGGGCAACCATGTATGGACTGGCCACATCGGCATTTTAACGGCAAAGGATGCAAAAAACGCTAGCCATAACCACGTCTGCATCTGCGCAGGGAACGTTGGGTTTTTAAGAATTTCCGCAATATCAGCGGTGCCAGCTTGCCAATACATTGCAAAAATTGCAACCAGCATGAGCACCGAGCCAAGCAGCGTGTAAAGGAAGAATTTAAAACTTGCGTAAATGCGGTTTTTGCCACCCCAAACGCCGATGATTAAGAACATCGGAATGAGACCTGCTTCAAAGAAGACATAAAACAACACGAGGTCAAGGGCCGAAAAGACACCGATCATTAAGGCTTCGAGCACCAAAAAAGCGATCATGTATTCTTTTACGCGGGTTTTAACCTGCCAACTGGCCAGAATAGTCAACGGCATAAGGAATGTGGTGAGAATAATAAACGGCATTGAAATACCGTCGACCCCAACATGGTATCCCATGATACCACTGGCCCACGTATATTGCTCTTCAAACTGGAAGCTGGCCGAGTCGAAATCAAAGTTCAACCACAATGGCAACGACACCACAAAATTGATAACCGTCAACGTCAAAGCAATATGGCGCATGTTGCGGTTTGCAACGGCATCAGTACCGCGTATCACCAGAATAAAGAATGCACCGACAATTGGAATTAAGATCAGCGCTGATAAAATAGGAAATCCAGGCATCAGTTAACACTCGCAAACATGAGGAAGGTAATAAGACCAGCAACACCAAGCAGCATCGCAAAGGCATAGTGATAAACGTAACCAGATTGAAGTCTGGTAATATATGCGGTGATGCCAGCAACACGCGCAGCAACACCGTTTGGCCCAAAGCCATCAATAATGCGGCCATCGCCTTGTTTCCACAAGAAGTAACCGAGCCTCATGATTGGGCGCACCAAGAGGAAATCATAAATTTCGTCAATGTACCATTTGTTCAATAGGAACTGGTACAATGGTTGATTTGTCTCGGCGATACGGTGTGGAATGTCTGTACGTTTGATATAGAACAGCCATGCAATGACAAAGCCAATTGCCATTGCAACGAACGGCGAATACACCACCCAGCTAGGAACGTTGTGCATGTTATGCAAAATCTCGTTCTCAGCACTACGGTAAATTGATGTCCCCCAGAAGAGACCTTCATCATGACCGATGAATTTTTCTTTGAACAAGTAGCCAGCCGCCAAAGCGCCAGCTGCAAGAACATAGAGCGGCACCAACATTGAACTTGGGGATTCATGCACATGAGACATGACGTCTTTAGAAGCGCGTGGTTTGCCATGGAACGTCATGAAAATCAAACGCCATGAATAAAACGATGTGAACAATGCGGCCACAACCAACATCCAAAACCCAAATGCCCCTGCCCCAGTGTCGGCTGCAAATGCACTTTCAATAACAGCGTCTTTTGAGAAATAGCCCGCGGTTAACGGGAACCCTGTTAGAGCCAAGGTGCCAACAACCATCATCCAATAGGTTTTTTTCAAGTGAGGCGCCAAACCACCCATTTTACGCATATCTTGTTCATTTGACATCGCGTGAATAACCGAGCCAGACCCTAAGAATAATAACGCTTTAAAGAATGCATGGGTAAACAGGTGGAAAAT
>JAMOMM010000531.1 GCA_027067085.1 Hyphomicrobiales bacterium | reverse complement strand
CAAAGCTGGAGCAGCATTTTCGATCAGTGAGCGATCAAGTACGGCGCCAAGATTGTGGTTTTGTAGTTCGGTTTGGAAAATCGGTGTGGTGTCTTGTTTTTCTGATTTGGCAAATAGCTTGGTGAAATCAAGTCCTTGAGCTTTCCAATGGCTGATGGCATCGGCGCGATCAAGCATATCGACTTGGCCGACCATTTCATCAAAGGTTTTAAAGCCCATTTGCGCCATATATTCACGCGCTTCTTCGGCAATATAAAAGAAGTAGTTGATGACGTGTTCGGGTTTGCCAGTGAAACGCTTACGCAATACTGGGTCTTGCGTGGCGATGCCAACGGGGCAGGTGTTAAGGTGACACTTGCGCATCATGATACAGCCAGCGGCAATAAGTGGTGCGGTGGCAAAACCCATTTCATCAGCGCCAAGTAGTGCGGCAACAATCATATCGCGGCCTGTGCGCAAGCCGCCATCGGCTTGAACGACAACGCGCGAGCGCAATTCGTTTTCAACCAAGGTTTGTTGTGTTTCGGCCAAGCCAATTTCCCATGGCGAACCAGCGTGTTTGATCGAGGTGAGGGGTGATGCGCCCGTGCCGCCATCATAACCTGAAATGGTAATGTGATCGGCGCGCGCTTTGGCGACACCTGCTGCAACCGTGCCAACGCCTACTTCTGAAACAAGTTTAACCGACACGTCGGCTGATGGGTTGACGTTTTTAAGATCGTAGATCAGCTGAGCCAAATCTTCGATTGAATAAATGTCGTGGTGCGGTGGTGGCGAAATGAGGCCAACGCCTGGGGTTGAATGGCGCACTTTTGCGATGGTTGCATTGACCTTGTGGCCTGGCAACTGCCCGCCTTCACCCGGTTTTGCACCTTGGGCCATTTTAATTTGGATCATGTCGGCGTTAACAAGATATTCCGCTGTTACACCAAAGCGGCCAGAGGCCACTTGCTTAATGGCGGAGCGTTCAGAGGTGTTTTCATCAATCGCAGTGTAGCGATCAGATTCTTCGCCGCCTTCACCCGTGTTTGATTTTGCGCCAATGCGGTTCATTGCGATGGCCAATGTGGTGTGGGCCTCGCGTGAGATTGAACCGTATGACATCGCGCCCGTGGCGAAACGTTTGACGATTTCGCTGGCGGGTTCCACGTCTTCAAGTTTGACGGGTTTGCGGCCAACATCCTCGGCTTTTTTGATTTTGAACAGGCCGCGCAAGAAGTTTGCGTTATGGGAATCTGCATCGATTTGTTTGGTGTACTCGCGGAATTTTTCCATTGAGTTGCCACGCACTGCATGTTGCAAGCTGGAAACCGTTTGCGGGGTCCAAGCGTGTTTTTCACCGCGAACACGGTAAGCGTATTCACCACCCACTTCTAAGCTGTCTTCTAATACTGGGTCGAGACCAAATGCATCGGCGTGGCGTTTAAATGCTTCGTACGCGATTTCTTTAAGGCCAATACCTTCAATTTGGCTGTGAGTGCCAGTGAAGTAGCGTTCAATGAAATCAGAGCGAAGCCCAATGGCATCAAAAATTTGTGCGCCACAATAAGACTGATAAGTTGAAATGCCCATTTTCGACATGACTTTAAGCATGCCTTTTTTCAAGCCTTTGATATAACGTTTGATGGCTTGTTCAGGCGTGGTGATTTCTTCATAACTTGGGGCAATATCGCGCAAGGTTTCAAAGGCAAGGTAGGGGTTAATGGCTTCTGCGCCATAACCGGCCAGCGTACAGAACTGATGAATTTCACGCGGTTCACCACTTTCAACCACAAGACCCACAGAGGTGCGAAGCCCTTTGCGAATAAGGTGATGATGAATGGCCGATGTCGCAAGCAATATCGGTACGGGAGTCCGTGTTGGTGAAACCGAGCGATCAGAAATGATGATGATGTTGTAGCCATCACGTACGGCGCGATCAGCAGCGCGGCTCAAGCCTTCAAGGCAAGCGTCCATATAATCGGGACCATTGGCAACATCATAGGTGGCATCTAACGTAACAGTTTTAAAGTTGTTACCTTCTGTGGTGCCAATGATGCGAATGCGTTCCAGCTCTTCATTGGTGATGATCGGGTGCTTGGCACAAAGGCGTTTGTGCTTTGATGTACCTTTTAGATCAAGCAAGTTTGGACGCGGGCCAATGAAGGTGACGAGTGACATGACAGCTTCTTCACGGATCGGATCAATCGGTGGGTTGGTCACTTGGGCAAAGTTTTGCTTAAAATATGTGTCCAAAGTTTTAGCACGGTTTGACAGCACGGCAACGGGAGTATCTGTGCCCATGGAGCCTGTGGCTTCTTGGCCAGCTTGTGACATTGGGATCATCAAGAATTTGAGATCTTCTTGGGTGTAACCAAAGGCCTGTTGGCGATCAACCAACGGAATGTGGCTGCGGCGCTTTTTGGTTTTTGTTTGTGGTAAGTCCGACACCATGATTTGGGTGTTGTCGAGGAACTTGCGATATGGGTGTTTTGAAGCCAGACCTGATTTGAGATCATCATCGGAAATGATAACGCCTTTTTCCAGATCGATCAGGAGCATTTTGCCCGGTTGCAAACGCCATTTGGTGACAATTTTTTCTTCGGGAATATCCAGTACGCCCATTTCAGAGGCGAGCATGACATAGCCATCATCGGTCACAATGTAACGTGAAGGACGCAGGCCATTACGATCAAGCGTTGCGCCAATTTGGCGGCCATCGGTAAAGGCAATGGCGGCAGGGCCATCCCATGGTTCCATCATTGCAGCATGGTATTCATAAAAGTCGCGGCGTTCTTGGCTCATCAATGGGTTTGATGACCAGCTTTCAGGGATCAACAACATCATCGCGTGGGCAAGGGAATAACCGCCCATGGTGAGAAGTTCCAAGGCGTTGTCAAAGCACGCGGTGTCTGATTGGCCTTCGTATGAAATGGGCCATAGTTTTTCTAAGTCATCGCCAAGTAGATCAGATGACATGGTGGCTTGCCTGGCCGCCATCCAGTTATAATTGCCGCGCACGGTGTTGATTTCGCCATTGTGGCAAACCATACGGTACGGGTGGGCCAGCGGCCACGACGGGAAAGTGTTGGTTGAGAAACGCTGGTGGATAAGACACAGCGCTGATTGTGCCCGCTCATCGGTTAGGTCTGGATAATAACGGCCAAGCGCTTCGCCAAGCACCAAGGCTTTATAAATGATGGTGCGTGATGATAAAGACACGGGGTAATAGCTGGCGCGAATTTCAACGCCCATATTGGCGATAACGCGGTTGGAAGCGGTTTTACGAACCACATATAGCTTGCGCTCGAAATGGTCTTGGTCGGTGATGCTATCGCCACGACCAATGAACACCTGACGAGATACGGGCTCGGTGGCGATGACACTATCGCCCAGTGGCTCTTTTGTTGTTGGCACATCGCGCCAACCAAGCAGGGTCAAGCCTTCTTCAGCAATCACATCAGCCCAAGTGTTCTCGATTTCACGTTGAATTTTTTGGGTTTGGGAGAGGAACAAAAATCCGACACCATATTGGCCTTTGTCGGGCAGTTCAAACCCGTTGTTTTTAGCTTCCTCAACAAACAATTTGTGCGGAATTTGGATAAGCATACCGCAACCATCGCCAGCTTTTGGGTCAGCGCCCACAGCGCCGCGATGTTCAAGGTTGGCCAAAATGGTCAAGCCGTCGGCAATGATTTTGTGTTCTTGCTTGTTGTTGATGTTGGCGATCATGCCGAGGCCACAAGCATCGTGCTCGTTACGTGGATCATATAGCCCGTTGGCCTTTGGTAAATGAGAGATTTTGTGAATGCTGTCTTTAATCTCTGTTTCGGCTCTGTGATCGACCATGTCTCAACCTTCTTTAAGTGACTTTTGAAAAGTCATATCAACTCAGTTTGTGCGAACACTTCATAATGAGTGAAGGTGTTTGCTGTGGTTTTTCAGGGGAGGGATTTTTGCCATCGAAGTTCTCGATGGTTTTAAACCAGCTGGTGCGGTTTCCCCTGAGGTGTCAGGCGGTCCGCTTGAGCTATTTTCGTTTAGCTGTTGTGCGGTTGCCTGTTGTTTGTTTGCAGGTGGCCGTGAGGAACGCCTTTAACGGCGTTTTTCCATTTGTACGATTGCGTACTCTGTCAAATTTAGTCATGCTCTACACACTGTATAACAATAAACGAATCTTGGAAAACCTAAGTGAAAATTCAATATCCTGCGAAGTCTAACCCAAATAGGACAGTGTTTCTGTCCTATTGTTGTGGTGAACATGCCAGAACCCGCATGCTTTATCAAGGCACAGATTAACGCATGTTAATGTTTTTTGGCAAAGAACACCAAAATTACTCTAGTAAAAAGGTCTAAGTAAAATGAATTTTGCAAGTGATAATGTGTATGGCGTAGATCAGGCAATCATGGATGCAATGGTTAAAGCTAATACAGGCACATCTGCCTCTTATGCTTATGATGATATTACTACACGGGTGGAAAGTCAGTTTAATGAGGTGTTTGAACGCGAAGTTAAAGTGTTCTTGATGACCACAGGCACGGCGGCAAATTCATTAGCCCTTTCAACCATGGCTCCGCCGTTCGGGGCTATTTTTTGTCATGCCTATTCTCACATCAATGCTGATGAATGTGGTGCGCCAGAATTTTATACGGGTGGTGCTAAGATGTTTGGCTTGGATGGCGTGGCGGGTAAAATTTCACCGCAAATGATACGCGATAGCTTAAACGGCTTTATACGTGGAGAGCATGATCCAAAAGCAGCGGCCATTTCGATTACACAGTCGAGCGAATTGGGGACGGTTTATTCCTTGGATGAAATTGCCGCATTTGGAGATTTAGCACGCGAGAAGAATTTGAAGTTACACATGGATGGGGCACGGTTTGCCAATGCGTTGGTGAGCCTTGGTTGTTCGCCAGCTGAGATGACTTGGAAGCGCGGTGTTGATGCGCTCTCGTTTGGGGCGACGAAAAATGGTGCCATGGGTGTTGAAGCGGTGGTGTTCTTTGATTTGAACTTGGCTAAGGATTTTGAATATCGCCGTATGCGCGGTGGGCATTTGTTGTCTAAGAACCGCTATTTGGCAGCGCAGATGGAAGCGTATTTAACCAATGACCTTTGGTTGAATAATGCGCGTCATGCCAACGACATGGCCAAGCGACTTGCTGATGGGCTTTCCAGCGTTGAGGGCATGCACTTGGGTGTTGAGCAACAAGCCAACGAAGTGTTTGTGATTATGCCCAAAGCAAAACATGACGCACTGGAAAAAACTGATGCGGTGTTTCATCAATGGTTAGCCAGTGGGTCAGACACTGCACCTGTTGGGCCTGATGAAATTATGATTAGATTGGTGACGTCGTTTTTAACAACCATCGAAGATGTTGATGGATTTATTGCCTTGGCAGCGGGATAATTAAATGAGTTTAACTGTTTTTGCCATCGTCATTCTTGCTGCATTATTACATGCAAGCTGGAACGCGATGGTTAAGCATGGCAGCGATAAGTTTTTATCGATGAGCTGTGTTATCTTTGGTCATATGTTATTTGGCTTTGCAGCGTTACTTTTTGTGCCGCTGCCTGATGTCGCCAGTTGGCCTTATGTATTGTTTGGGGCAGTATTGCATACAGGGTATCAATTGTTTTTATTGTATTCGTATCGCATTGGTGATTTGACGCAAGTTTATCCAATTGCTCGCGGTGTTGCCCCTTTAATCATTGCTTTTGTAAGTGTCATGTTTTTGGGCGTAGACTTATCAAGTTTGCAATTGCTCGGTGTTTTAATCATTGGGGCGGGGATCATGAGCCTTGTGATGGTGCGTGGGAGTGAAGGGTTAGGCAACTCTAAGGCAGGATTGATGGCTTTGGTCACAGGTTGCTTTATTGCCTCTTACTCTCTTAATGATGGTTTGGGTGCGAGAATAGCAATGTCAGCTGTTGGGTTTTATGCTGTTTTAACCATCATAAATGGCGCCATGTTTTTTGCCTTTATGGCTAAGATAAACCCTACAGCGATTAAAGGGGTTTTGGGCAAGGGGCGTTATGTCACTTTACTTGGAGGCGGGGGATCGTTTTTGGCTTATGCATTGGTGACATGGGCCTTTACCCAAGCCCCCATCGCCATGGTTTCAGCCTTACGCGAAACCAGCATTGTCTTTGCCTTGTTGATTGGTGTGGTGTTTTTAAAAGAGCGAGTGCGGTTGGTGAAAGTATTTGCGGTGATGATGGCAATGGTTGGCGCTGTGTTGATGAAGGTGGCGAGGTGACATTTCATTATTGCTGGCATACTAAACGTCATTGCGGGACTTATTCATGTTTGGTGTATCGCGGGGCGTGATGGGGTGCGGTACTGGGTTTTGGTACAGTTCACTTTGCGGCTTTATCGGGCGTTTTATAAAACATTCAAGTTTTGCTATGTTTTTGATCGAGGGTGTGACATAATGTCAATAATGCTAACAGCAAAAAACAGCGGAGAAAACCATGTCACCTTCTGGACCAGCTTTAACCATGCACGATATTTTACACCCAACTCAATCTGGTGGCGTGGATGGGTTTCCCAATGCGCCTGCAGGGTGGTCATTGGCTGAAGCTGAAAAAACTGCGATGGCTGTCGGTGTAAAACTCAGCGAAGAACATCTTGAAGTTATTCGAGTTTTGCAAGGCTGTTATGCCGAAGATCAAAACCCGCCTATACGGAGATTGTGTGATGCGTTGGCAGCGGTGTTTAAACCGCGCGGTGGGCGCAAATTATTACAAAAGCTATATCCAGGTGGCCCTGTTTCGCAAGGCTGTCAGATCGCTGGCCTTGTTCCTCCTGCTGGCACCGTCAGTGGCGCTGGTGGCACTGTTCAATAGAACTGTTCACTCACTGGTCAAAAGGTTGTTTTGCTACTTGGTTTTTTACTCTGCCTTATTATCGGCCTTGTGCCGTTAATCCATGATGCACGTTTGAACCAAACCATGGATCATCGGCACAAGGCCGATGATGTGGTGTGGCGTAAATAAATCGCATATATGCTATATTACGCTTTTTATTTAAGCACAGGCGTTACACTTAACTTCACCGTTTCAGGCAACAGACAAACTTCATTATTGCACGTTTGTAAGGTTAACTCGCCCGTGATGCGCTTGCTTGCTGGGGCGGGCAGTGTGGTTGAGAGGGTGAATGTGTTTTCGTAAAGGGCCAGTGGTTTGCTGTTAAACCCAAGTTTGCGGGAAATGGTTTTGGGATAAGTCGTTTTGATGTTGGCGAGAACTTTTGACCCCGTTTTCAATGAAATGCTAGTGGGGATGAATTGTTCTTCAAAGGGTTTGTTGGCATTGATATGCCAATCAGGGGCCAACTTTACCTTGACGATGAACTGCTTGCGATCAGGTGATAAAGTTGCAGCTAATTTCACCCGTCCGCGTGATGCAAATTGGTTGGCTGCATTTGTTCCGCGTAAAAAGGTTTCTGCTGCCACAAAGGTGGTTGCACCGCCTTGGGCATCAGAAACAGCATCGCCCGAAAGGGCTGCGATAACAGCTTCTGCTCGGCGGCTGTATTTAGGATCTAAAGAACGCCTAGAGAGTTTAACCAGCGCTTTAAGCGCAACGGCATTGCCAGATGGCAGTGCAGTATCAGCGCGCAGCTTAATGCGGGCATAGCCTTGCTTAGTGGCGGTGAAGAAATAGTCGCCAATCTTTTCATCCTTAAATAAAGCATCCATTTGTTCAACCAGCTTTTCAGCGCGTGCCAACCAGATTTTGTTTCCCGTGGCGTCGTACAGATCGATGAAGGCATTTGATAAATATGCATAGTCAACCAATGTGCTGGTGACACTGGCTTTTCCTTCGAAATAGCTTCTTAGTATAAAGCCTTTGTCATCTCGCATGTTTTGCCAGATAAATTCACCAGATTTGGTCGCTGCGGTTTTGTACTTTTTGCTTTTGAGGGTTGTTGCAGCTTTGGCAAAAGCTGAGATCATCAAGCCGTTCCAACCGGCAAGAATTTTTTCATCGCGGTGGGGTTTGATACGAGAATCGCGGGCTTGCTTTAGCTTTTTCAAAAGGTTGTTAAAGCGTGTGAGTTCGTCACCTTCAAGAGTGATGTTGCGATGGATGATTGTTTTGTCAGCAAATTCGCCTTGGGTCTCTTTGCCCAATTGTTTGATGATGAAATCAGCATCGTCTTTGCCTAGAGTTTGAATGAATTGCTCCGGTGTCCAAATGTAAAAAGTGCCTTCGTGGCTTTTCGCCCCTTTTGTTAAAGGGCTATCGGCATCTCGGGTGGAATAAAATCCGCCGCTTGGGGCTGTTAAATCGTTTAGAACGTAATCAAGAGTTGATACAGCCACATCGGCAAACTTGCGATCACCTGTGAGTGAATACATTTGCAAATACACTTCAGACATTTGAGCTTGGTCATAAAGCATTTTTTCAAAGTGAGGGGTGCGCCAATTATTATCGACGGCGTATCGATGGAAGCCACCTTCTAAGTGATCTCTTACCCCGCCAGCGGCAATTGCGTTTAATGAAATTGTCATGGCTTCACGCGCATCGGCGTTATTTTGTTGGCTTGCTAAATGGGTAATGAATGCAAGGGCTGGAGCATTGAAGTGTTTTGGCGCCGTGCCCATGCCGCCATTAAACCCATCAAACTTTGCGAGTAACTTTTGGCCAGCTTTGGCAAGAGTGTCTGATGTTAAATCTTTGGATGCCGTTTTGCGGGTGAAAAAGCCTGCAAGAATTGTGGCAATTCGGTCGGCCTCAAGTTGAATGGCAAGTGGTTTTTTACGCCAATCTTCATTGATGAGGGATAATAATTTTGCCAATTTTTGGGGAGGGAAGTAGATCCCGCCATAAAACGGTTTGAGATCTGGTGTTAGCCACACATTATTGGGCCAACCGCCTTGGCCTGTAATGGCCTCGGTGGCCAGCATGTAGGTTTCATCAAGGTCTGGGCGTTGTTCGCGATCAACTAAAATGGGAATGTAGTTTTCATTTAACAATTTTGCCACGGCTGGATTGTTAAAGCTTTCTTCTTGCATGACATGGCACCAATGGCATGCCGAATAGCCAACGGATAAAAAAATGGGTTTTCCACTGTCCATTGCTTTTTTGAGCGTGGCTTTATTCCAGGTGTTCCACTTTACCAAATCGCGCGAATGTTGCTTTAGATAGGGAGAAGACTCGTTTGCCAATGCGTTTTGCGGTTGGTGAGCAAGTCTTTCTAGTATCGAAGCGCTTGCTGGTAGTGCTTGCAATGGAATCGTTAGAGCAATTGGCACGATGAGCGCGGCGGATTTTAAGATTTTTTGCAGGGCGTAGTGTGGTTTTTTCATGAAATACCTTATCTTGAACAGACAAATAGGCAAAATTAAACTCTCGTAAATTTGAGGATTCTCGCGAAAATGTGATCGAGTTGTGTTTCTGAACACGCCGTTCAGATAACGTTCATGTGATACTTACTAATCTGTGGCCAATCGTTGATATATAAAACAGGGAAGAAACGCTATGAGCTTAATGAATGAAGAGGTGGTCTTAGATGATGCATTTCAGCAGTCATTGTTGTCATTGGTTCTTGAATCTGTGTCACCATGGATTGAGAAAAAGTCACAAGATACCCAGGCAAAAAATTGGAAAATTCTACAGATCACCAGCCATACTGAACAGCTGTTGGTAACAATTAAACAAGTTTCTGGTGGTCAACAATATACGGCATTGATGTGCTGTTTAAGCGCGCCAGAAGTGGTCGCAGTCTCGCAAACCGATGGTATGCTAGAGGTGCTCAACCCTTACCTAGATGGTGGACGGAAAATTGAGACTGAATTGGATGCACCAGGTAATTGGAACATTTTAAGTATTAGTTTTAAAGCCCAAAAAGGAGCAACGGCGTTGCGATTCTTGCGTGGCGGTATTGCTTTTGAAATTGAGGTCAATCAATTTGGTTGCTTTGAAATTGTGGATTGGAATAGCAATCAACCAGTTGATGAGTATCTAGAAGTTCTCGTTGACGGTGTGTGGCAACAAACTGTTGTTAGAGCGTTGCCATTTAGCGTTGATTATCTTGTTGGTTGCTGGAAGAAAGCAGCGAATGGTCGGATGATGGCATCCAATCGTTGGAATAAGTGGATTACCGCCACTTTTGTCGAACTTGGTGGTCGCGATCGTGCCGCATTGCAAGAAGCTTTGATGAAAGCTTTTTGCTCGATGGACGATGATTTTTATTTGCGGACTTTTAAGCAAGAGCGCCGTAAGTTTCTAAAAAGCGAACAATCACCGTTGTCAGCCATTTTGCAAGCCGCTTAAATACAAGTTTCACATCTAAAAAGGCGGTTGAAATTTATGTTTCAACCGCCTTTTTTTATGTTCAAATTTGTTAGCTTACCAGTTGGAACTGGAACCCGTTTTAATAACCTGCGCTAATTTTATATACTCGATACATGAAACACCGCAGCGGTTTTTTATCTCTGCTAACTGATTGTTTGCAAGGTCCAAACGGCCTGATGCAACAAATCCTTCGCCTAAATACTCACGGGCTAGAATGTAGTTTGGATTGATCGAAAGAGCTAACTTATAAAAGTTGATGCCTTTGTCAAATTGGCCACTTTTGCGATGAGAATATCCTAGACCGTTAAGAGCTTCTTCGTCTTTTTTGTTCGAAACGAGTTTGAACATTTCAATAGCGGCTTGATAATTGCCAGCATAGGCCAAAGCCCAGCCTTGAACCTTTAGGTCACTGTCTTGGAATAATTCTGAGTATTTACGAACGCACTTGCGTTTTTTCTTGCTGTAAACATGCCCGCGTTTACACACGGGAGGTTTGCGTACACATTTTTTTCTCGATGAATGGTATACGTAACCAGTTTTGCAGTTTGGCGTACTCACACTTGAGCCACCACCGCCAAGGCTGAATGCTTGAACGGGGAACATCATAAGTGCTGTTCCAGCAAGGCCTGATAAAATAATTTTGGTCTTCATAAATAGTTTATCCTTATAAAAGCGACCCCGTCACCTCTATAGCTTGTTGTTCAATTGTTTGAACCTAAAGCTGTTTGGGTGCTCGCTATATAATTAACACTTTAGCGGACAAATTTATTCGATGGAATTCAAAATTGTTCTCTCACGTAAACTAATCGTGTCGTGTGCGCAAAAAATACATCTAAGTTAAACGTGCCATTAGGCCAAGTTAAACGTACTTAATTAGGCGCTTTTTCTATTTGAGAAGGTTGCAAGTGCACCAGCTGCGATAATCATCACGGCGATTGCCGCAATGGTGCCAACGCCTGCATCCTGCTTGGCTGCAATTGCATTGGCTGTGGTAAAGGCTGGCTGTGCTGTGGCATTTGTTATGCTTACAGTGATTGTTGTTGCAATAAGGCCTGTTGCAGCAATAAGCGCTAGGCAAATGCCAAACAATGTGCGTTTGCGCACGGCCTTTCCTTGCCGGCAACGTTTTCTGGTCGGGGCAAAATCAATAATTCCTTGACCTTCAAAATCAGGCTCAAAGGTATTTTGTTGTTTGTTCTTTTTCATCGGGTGCCGTCCATTGCATAGTCATTACTGTGTATGATGACTATATCGCAGGTAAAGATGACTAAAGCATTGCCGAACCTTGCAGGTGGCAAGGAGATTTCGTGTTCAAAGTGTGATTTTTCATTAAGGAAAGGTTAACTGTGAGGTTAGAGCCGTTGTGGTTTACATTGAACCATAACGACCTGTTCAAAGTGTTGGTCATCTTGCGGTTTATGCTGTGTTTGCGTAACAAACGAAACTTGAAATACTCTAAGCTGATTGTGCCTGCGCGACGTTGTTGTTTGTAAATACTTTTTGCTTAGGGTTTCTTTTGAGGGTGTCGCAACCGCAAAACGTTAAGGTTGCCGTTGTTCCTACGCCTAATTGGGAGTCTATCGTTAAATCAATGCCTTGGGCGACGGAGAATTTTTTTACTAACGTTAAGCCAAGGCCTGCGCCATTGTTCATGCGATCAAGGGCGTTATCTACGCGGTGAAATGGTGACATGATGTGCTCAATGTCCGTTTGTGAAATGCCAATTCCGTTGTCTTTAATTGAGATGACAAGCTGATTGTTTTTGTTCAAAGAACTGCTCACATCTACAGTTCCACCATTGGGTTTATTATAGCGAATGGCATTGCAAATTAGATAGGAAATTGACTGACGCAATAACCGTTCATCGGTATGAATGAGATCGCCAAATTTTAGGTTTCGAGTGATTTCAACGCCAAGGGCGCGGGCTTTGTCAATTTTAGTGTTGATGACCTTATCAATTACTCTTGAAGGATATATTGCTTGTTGATCTAATTTGTGAACATCTGCATCAAGGCGCGAGAGTTCTAAAATTGTGTTGATCGTTAAGAGGAGTGAGCGCGATGAATTTTCGATGAGTGTCGAAAATTCGACGTAGTCTTTGTTGCCGAGGGGACCCATTTTTTCTGCCGCCATCATTTCGGAAAAACCGATAATTGCATTTAGGGGCGTGCGTAATTCATGGCTCATATTGGCGATAAACTCGGACTTTGCTTTATCGGCAAGTTCAGCAGAAACTCGGGCAGAAACCAATTCGTTTTCATTGTCTTTAATATCAGTAATATCGTGGTATAGCGTAACAATGCGGTCAATTGTGTTGTCTTCACCGTACACAGGAACAACTGTAATGTTGCAATGCATTTCGCTTTCATCTGGGCGAATAGTTGTGATTTCACCTGACCAGCTTTCTCCGTTTGACAGCGCCACCAATGCGTTGCCAATTACTGACGAATCTGGATTTGAGACTTTTAGAACGTCATCAATGGTTTTTCCAATGACGTTAACGAGTGAAAGGCCTGTAATTTTAAGGAATTCAGGGTTTGCATACTCAATGTATGAGTTTGCATCAGAAACTTCGATACCTACGGGAACGTGTTCAAGTAAGCTAGAAAGCACCATGCTTTGGCTTTGTGCGACTTGGCGATAATCTAGTAAAGAATTCCACTGGGTTGCCAATTCGTCAAATTCTTGAACGTTGGTTTTTTTTATGCGGACTTCTAGGTTGCCATCCTTACGGGCGTTAATCACATCGCTAAAAGGTGTTATGTTGTCTAATATATAACGTTTGAGGGTGCGCGAAAGAGTGAGGCTGACGATTAAAACACCCGCAATCATTAAAACTGCAATCAAGAAAGTTGTTCGCACTAGCAAACTAGTGATCCAATCGTAACTGCTTTCTATTACAATAGCCCCACTGAACTGAGATTGCGGCAGTTGGAAATTCTTTGAGTATTGCCCTTGCAGTTTTGCTAACAATGTATTGAGCATTAAAATTGGGGACATTTCTGGGATGTCAGCGATTTTATGCCATTCGGGCGTTGGCCACTTTGCATTGATGTGGATCGAATTGTTGAAACCAGTGTTTAAAATTGGTGAAAGAGGAAGAATGGTTATTCTGTTGTTGTCGTCTGTTTGAAAATCAAGCCCAAATAAACCTTTACGTATTTTTTTGGCGATCATTTTCCGCTCATGTGTGTCGCTTAATACCCAATGGTGCTTCGATCCTGGCGTGATTCCGCCGCTTGCTGCAATAATTTGGTTATCTTTTGAAAAAACGTAAATGCCTTTAGCTCTGTTGGCAAATACAAGTCTGTTTATTGCATGCTGTAAATGCAGTGGTGATTTTGCAATATGGGCTTGGCTTTCAATGGATTGGGCAAGCAGCAGCAATCTCTTTTCATCGATGAATTGGGCAAAAGTCGACAATAGTGTCGTAAGGATTATTCCTGTGACAAAAATAACCCCTATAAAAATAGAGATTTGTTTGCGCATAAAAAGCGTCTTGAGTGACGTTGCTTTTTTCAAAGACTTAAACCTAAATCAAACTTAATCAACATAAGAAATATCAGATTTTGATTTTAATTTTATTAACAAAATTGCGATTTTGGGCGAATCTAGCGCGTGACGCGTTGAATTGAATTTACTTGTTTTGCCTGAACGGGTTTATGAGTCCATGACCTAGAGGTGTTGTTTAAAGTTCTGGTGCGCGCCAGCTGTATAGCCATGACATACGTTTAAATTGACTGATGCTGGATGTGTTTTGGATGACGAGATTTCGCGCAATGCGGCTTGGATTTGTCATATGATAGATTTTGCCAAGCCTTGTTGATGTATCAACAATTTTTTGGGTGCGCGTTTGGCGAACTTGGGCATAGTCTTTGATTTCGCGGTTATTGTTTAAATGGCTGCCAAGGCAAACGGCATCTTCGATCGCCATTGCGGCCCCTTGTGCCATATAGGGCAGGGTTGGGTGGACGGCATCACCAATGAGTACGGCATTGTTGCGGTGCCAAGTAGAGGCGTGTGGGTGGCCAGCTGCTGCCCATTTTAGCCATTCATGGGGTTGAGATATGATGGCCATCAAACTGTCGTGGGCTTTTTTGAAGTGTTCTAAGACTTGCGTTGAATCAGTTGGCAAGCTCCACCCACGTTTTTCCCAATTTTGCTCAACTGCTGCGACTATGTTAATTTTCGTGCCATTAGAAACGGGATAATGGACGACATGGCCGCGCGGGTAGAGCCATAAGTTGACATCAAGAATATTTTGAATGTTCTTGACGTTCTCAATGGGTATCAAACTGCGGAAAAGCGAATGGCCAGCATATACGGGGGGGCCGTCATTGATGATATGGCGACGAACGATCGAACGAAAACCGTCGGCACCAACTAAAATTTCGTGATTGGTTGTTGTGTCATCGGAGAACGTGCATTCATTTGAGTTTTTATTTATTTCAAGTGATGTCAATGATTTAGAGGTTTTGAGATTGATGTTTGAGAACGTTTTTGCGGTTTCGAGCAATCCGTTTAGCAGGTCGGCGCGGTGAATGACACGATAGGGTTGTTTGAACATTTTTTCAAAACTATCACCCAAATGCAATCGATTGAGTAACTTGCCTGTTAGGCCGTCCCTGATTAAAATATGCTCGGGGGCAAATGCTTGTTGCTCGATGGCATCATAAGCCCCCAAAACCTTTAATGCGGAAACTGCATTGGGACCGATTTGCAATCCTGCACCGACTTCTTCAAAAGCAGATGCCTTTTCAAAGACTTCTACATCTTTGCCGATTTTTGCCAATGCAATTGCGCTCGCAAGGCCTGCAATGCCGCCGCCGATTATGCCTGTTGTGATGCCTGTCGTCACAATGTTGATTCCGTTCTTTACCTAGTCTGCCTAAAGGTGTAATTCAATTGCGTTAATGAGTTCCATGACTAACATCAAAATGATGTTTGTTGAAAATTTTCTATATTAGAGGACACCGAACCGATGGGTTTCATCGCTGATTCACTAAACCGAATTCAACCTTCTGCAACAATCGCAATTTCAAGTAAAGCCATGGAGCTGAAAGCTGCTGGTAAAGATGTGATTGGTCTTGCGGCAGGCGAGCCAGATTTTGATACGCCTGAAAATATCAAGCAGGCGGCTGTTGCTGCATTAAAAGCAGGCAAAACCAAATATACGCCGGTTGATGGTATTCCAGAATTAAAACAAGCGATTTGCGATAAGTTTAAGCGTGACAACGGATTGGATTACACACCTGCTCAAGTTAATGTTGGTACGGGTGGTAAACAGGTTTTGTTTAATGCTTTGCTTGCAACGATCAATCCAGGTGATGAAGTCATTATTCCAGCCCCATATTGGGTGAGCTATCCCGATATTGTGTTGCTGGCTGGTGGTGTGCCTGTGACCGTTGATGCAACGGCTGAGTTTAATTTTAAACTTCAACCTGATGTACTCGAAGCTGCTATTACTGACAAAACCAAATGGTTGATCTTTAATTCTCCATCTAATCCGTCAGGGGCTGCTTATACGTTTGATGAGCTTAAAGCGTTGACTGACGTATTGTTGAAGTTCCCCAATGTTCACATTCTAACCGATGATATGTATGAGCATCTGGTTTATGATGGGTTTGAATTTGCAACACCTGCGCAAGTTGAGCCAAAACTGTATGATCGCACTCTAACGATGAACGGTGTGTCAAAAGCTTATGCGATGACGGGTTGGCGTATTGGTTATGCAGCTGGTCCTGTTAAATTGATTGCAGCAATGCGCAAGTTACAATCTCAATCAACATCAAACCCGTGTTCAATTGCACAATGGGCAGCTGTTGAAGCGCTGAATGGTCCACAAGACTTTATCGCGAAAAACAATGAAACTTTCAAAGGTCGTCGTGATCTTGTGGTTTCAATGCTTAACCAAGCAACAGGCCTTGATTGCCCAACACCTGAAGGGGCATTTTATGTTTATCCATCTTGTGCCGGCGCCATTGGTAAAACATCGCCATCAGGTAAAGTGATTGAAACTGACGAAGACTTTGTTACTGAATTGCTTGAGTGTGAAGAAGTGGCCAGCGTTCATGGTGGTGCGTTTGGCATGTCACCGTTCTTTCGGATTTCATATGCAACATCAAGTGAAGCGTTGACAGAAGCATGTCAACGTATTCAACGGTTTTGTGCAGCTTTGAAATAAGCGACTGATAAACAACTAAAAAACTTAAAGGGCCGCCTGTTTTTAGAGTCTGTCATGTTTTAATTGAACCAGGACCTTGATAAGAAATTGCGGATAATTCTGCGTTTCATGTTGTGTTTGTGATTCAAACAAAACATGAAACGCTCTAGGTGGCCCTTTTTTGTTGTGTTACTGGAACTCAAGATACAAAAAAGGGCGCTCTTGAATTAAGAGCGCCCTTAAATTTTTATTACTTCAACTAAACTTATTTAGTTTTTGCAGCAGGTGCTTGGAGTTGTGCTTGTGGCGCGCCGTAGTAAGGAGCGTAGTTACCATTGTAACCGTTACCGTTCCAACCGTTTGTGCCGTTTGCATTTCCATTACCGCGTGCTTGTGCGTTGCCAGAGAAACCGAAACCGAAGTTTCCAGATCCGTTTGCAGAACCATTGCCGTTGCCATTGCCCCAGCCATTGTTGTTGTAACCGTTGTTATAGCCATTATTGCCATTCCAACCGTTTGAACCGTTACCGCGTGCGTTGCCGTTACCTGAGAAGTTAAAGCCAAAGTTACCGTTTGCAGCGCCGTTGCCAGCAGCAGAACCGTTGTTTGAACCGTTCCAGCCGTTGTTCCAGCCATTGTTGTTATAAGCAACACGTGGTTGAACTGGTGCAGTTGCAACTGGTGCTTTTGCTGTTACTGCTGGTGCAGTTACAGTCGCTTTAGGGGCTTCAACTTTAACTGCTGGTGCAGTTACTTTTGCAGTAGGAGCTTGAACAGCAACTTTAGGAGCAGCAACTTTTGCTGCTGGGGCTGTTACTGTTGCTTTAGGTGCTTGGATAGCAGCTTGTGGTGCAACTGGTGCTGGAGCAACATAACCGTAAGGTGCTGGATTGCCATAGCCGTTGTAGCCATTATAGCCGTTGTAACCGTTTGCAGCGCCATTGCCACGTGCATTGCCGTTACCTGAGAAATTGAAACCGAAGTTACCGTTTGCTGCACCGTTACCAGTGCCATTGCCATTACCCCAGCCATTGTTGTTGTAGCCGTTGTTGTATGCAGTGTTGTAACCGTTGTTACCGTTTGCAGCGCCATTGCCGCGAGCGTTGCCTGAGAAATTGAAACCGAAGTTTCCAGATCCGTTTGCAGCGCCATTGCCGTTACCATTACCCCAACCATTGTTGTTGTAATTATTGTTGTAACCGTTGTTGTCGCCAAATGGGCCAAAGCTCCAAGCTGAAGCTGATGATGTTAGTGCAACGGCACTCATTGCGATTGCGCTTGCAACTGTTGCTGCTTTAAATAATGTGTTCATTCCAAATACTCCTAGAAGGGGTTTCCTGTAGACTTTTAAAAATTCTTTGCGTTCGAGAAGGAAGATCGTCTGCGTTGAATTGACTCAGTTTTACATTAGAAAAACCTAATATGTCAATATTCTAATATACGTATATTAAAAAAGTTGCATATTAACCTTGCATCAAACGAGGCTCGAAATCTGTGAAATATTTTTTAAAGCATTGAAAATACATGATAAATTTACACTGTATCGATATGAAACATATCAAAATTTATGCGACAAAATGTCAATAGAAAAAGTGGGCAATCGTCCAGAACAGGGCTTTTCTGCGCTATGTGAGGGCTCTCGAGGGCGATTGCATGGTGTGATTTCCTGTAGAAAGGCTCACTGGTAAAGTATGTTGGCTTGAGAAGTGATCGTGAAAGCGCGTATCAGCGTGTCGATTGTCTCGCTTGCTCATATATAGAGTATAAGCGCTAAATTAGAAAACTTTGGGGAGTGCACCAAAACGGCCCAAGTTTTCGTTGGGCCGTTTTGTATAGCGTTAGATCATGGTGTTGACTTTAGTCAGTAGTCAATTGCGCTTTGGGCGCGCTGTTTTTACCGCGCCACACGAGGGCAACGGCAGCAAGAATAGCGACAGCTAAAATCGCAAACCCAACGAGCGGGCGATAAAAGACCCATGCAATGGCAATGATGAAGAATGAAATAATCAACGCCAGTAAGAATGAAACGATGGTTGAGGCTCCACCAACAATGCTGCCAAGAATTGGGATGACGCTGGCGGTGACTGCGAGAACGCGTAATGTCATTTTAAAACCAATCAACATCATGACAAAGCCAGCAACGCGTAATACCCATGTTAAAGTCGTATTGGCATCAACCGCGGTTTGGAACATTTCATCGGCTGGAACAATATCGTTTTGTAACAATGATATTGTGCCGCCAACGGTGGTTTTGTAGGGACGAAAGCTTTTTTCGATTTGGCGGGCAACAATAGAAACATTGCCTGGCTGGGCGATTTGTAAGGAAATGCGAACATCGCCTACTTTATCGCGGGTTTGTGACCCCACATACATAACACCATTTATAATGACTGGGTGTTTGTCGCCAAACTTTCCATTTACGATATTGTTGTTGGTGAGAGGTTGGTTTTTTAAAGAGCCAATGCGTGCAATTTGCGATGAATTAAGGGAAAAGGCCCCAATGGTTACGTTTTGGGCCGTCACTGTTTTTGATGAAACTGGAAAACTTAATGTGTTTTCATGGCCGCTTGGGTGGCGAAACTTGGCTGAATCAACCTTTTTGTCAGACCAAGCAAGCTCATAACGGTATGTCGTAACCGTTTCGGTCCCACCACCTAGTTTTTCGCGGGTTTTAGATTTTGATTTTTCTGCCCATTGTAGCATTTCAACTTTACGCTCTAAGCGAACGGCATTGGTTGAAATATTAAGCAGATCATCTTTGAGTGTGTCATTAACGATGGCTTTGCCAGAGATGTGAATAAGTTTGCCTTCATTGGCTGGTGTAACGGTTTCTGGTTTTACCGATAAAACCAATCCGATTCCCTCGTTTAGAGTTTTATCGCGTTTGACCGCACGCCCTTCGTTCCAAAAAAGCAAGATTGAAGCGACAATAATAAGAATAATGCCTGTGATAATGCCGCCAAAGGCAGAGCCCATGCGAGAAAACCAAGATTTACTTGTTACATGAGAAAAGGTGTCCGACATCTATGTGCCCCTTTATTTATTGTTGCAATTATGACCTTTACCTATGGTAACATTAGTGTGTGCGAACGAATGGGTCAATGCAAAACTCAAGGGGAAGGGATAATTAAACTTGGGGCTGACCCAGATAACCTGAAAAAGAGGTTATTATGGATAGTATGCGAAAGAGCCGACTCAGTTACTATAAACAAGATTGTTTGACCGAGCATTTTGTCTCAGGATCGACAGCTAGAACCACTGCCAGCCTGTGCGGTGTGAACCGCAAAACTGCGGCCTTCTTTTTCTTGCGTCTGCGCGAAATTATTGTTTTTGAACTGGAGGCCGAAAGCCAAGCTATGTTTAGTGGTGAAATTGAGGTAGACGAGAGTTGTTTTGGAGGGAAGCGTAAAGGTAAACGAGGACGGGGTGCAGCGGGTAAAATCCCAGTGTTTGGCTTATTAAAGGGGCGTGGAAAGGTTTATACCAAAGTCATTCCCGACGCTTCTGGAACCAAGTCAAACGTCATATGCGCAAATTCAACGGTGTTCCCAAGGCACAATTTGGACTATATTTGAAGGGATGTGAGCGGCGATTTAACAACAGTGACCCTTCATCACAATTAATCATTATAAAGCAATGAGTTAAGTGTCATCTAAGGTAGTTATCTGGGTCAGCCCCTTGTTTTTTTCATCAGTCAATCGTTGCTGTAATGGCTTCCAGCATCAAATCAATTTCTTGCCTTGTATTATAGTAATGCGGGGCGGCGCGCAAAATGGTTGGGAGATTGCGTGATTGGGCATCTAGCAATGTACTGTCGGGCGATGATGTGCCGATGATGATGTTTTGGGCGTGGAGTTTTGCAACGGTTTGATGTGGGTCTTGGTCGTCAATGCTAAAGCTGACGATGGCGCATTGTTGTTGGTGGCTGCGTTCTTGGTGGCTGCTGTTTGTTGCGTTGGGGTGGCCATTATCTTGTAAATGAACGCCTTTAATTGCGCTGAGTTGTTGGCGGAGATAATCAGCTAAACCCCAAGCAGCGGTTTGAATGTTTTCCATGCCAAGGTCGTTGGCATAAGCCACGGCAGCACCTAACCCTGCGCGTAAAGCATAAGCATTTTCCCAATTTTCAAAGCGGCGGGCATCGGTGCGTAATTTGTATTCATTGGTATCTGTCCATGGGGCGGCGAAGTGGTCGATGATGATGGGCTCGAGCGTTTCAATAAAGGATTGTTTTATATATAAAAAACCTGTGCCGCGTGGCCCACGTAAGAACTTTCGACCTGTGGCGGATAGAAAATCACATCCCAGTTCGGTAACGTTCACGGGCATTTGGCCAACAGCTTGGCAAGCATCAAGTAAATATGGAATGCCTGCTTCATTGGCGATTTTGCCGACTTCTTTTGCAGGGTTCACCAACCCGCCATTGGTAGGAATCCAAGTGATGGCGATTAGAGCGACGCGGTCATCGATGAGGTTTTCGAGGGCTTCTAAGTCTAAGCGGCCCGTTTCATCGCTTGGGATGACGATAATTTCAACACCATCACGTTTGGCGCGCTGTAAGAATGCAACATAATTGGCTGCGTATTCAGCTTGGCAGGTTAAAATGCGGTCGCCAGCTTTTAAAGGCAGGGCGTAAAATGCGTGGCACCAAGCAGTGGTGGCGTTTTCTAGTAAGGCAATTTCATTGCGGTTTGCGCCGATGAGTTGGGCGACCTGATGATAGACGAAATCGAGTGGTGTAGCGCGTTGTTTGTGGGCTTCATAGCCGCCAATTTGGGCTTCAAGGTTGAGATGATTGACAACTGTATCGAGCACAGTTTGGGGCATTAACGCCGATCCGCAAGCCAATAAATGATTGACTGGTTTGATTGGATTGGTTGGGCTGTTGAAAGCTGGCGTATCTTTGCGAATAACATCGATGTCGAGGGGCATGTGTTTTCCTGAAATTAAAATTTAGCGAATGCGCGAGATGATAATACCGCCAGCGACGATTAAACCAGAGCCAATAAAGGTAAGCAATGTGGGAATTTCATCAAAAGCGAAATAACCGATGGCAGCGGCGAAAATAATCCATGTGTAGATGATGGGGGCCAAGGTTGAGGCGTTAACGCGGATGTTGGCTAGCACGTTCAAATATTGAGAGATAATGGCGACTGGGCCAAGGCCTAAAAACAAATACAGCGCTGGATTGGTCAATTGTTGAACATCATACAGTACAATCACTAAGGCTAAGGCAATAATGGCGCCAAAACCATTGACGTATAACAACATGCGCAGCGGGTTTTCGCGCGATGTGAGAAACTTAATGATGAGGGATTCAGCGGTTAAGAACAGCGCGCCTGCAGTTGCTGCAAGGATGCCTTGCCAGCTGTTAAAGCCTGTTTGGGACAGATCAATTGATTGCGAAACCACAATGCCAGCGCCAAAAAGAGCGATAGTGCCTGCTGTCCAATGGCGAGAGGTGATGGTTTCTTTTAATATGATACCAGCAAAGGCGATGATGAGAATGCCTTGTGTTAGGCTAATGGCGGTTGCATTGGCAGCGGGCATAATAGTTGAAGCGTACATAATGAATGTGCCACCGCCAATGCCCACGCAAGCGCGAAAGGCGTGTGTTTTTACGTTGTCTGATGTCAGTTCATGGCGCGGAATTTGCGAAAATATGACCACGGCAATCATGGTGGCAAAGCCGCCCAAATATCGCATGGCCATAAGGGCAAGGGCTGAATACAGACCATCGGTGAATTTACCAACGAGGAAAATGGGCGTGAACATGGCAACCGCTGCTAGTTTAAGCAAAATGCCTGTTGTGGTTTTTGAGAACATGAAAATTCCTGATTGGTAATGCCTGATCGGTATTGTCAGGTGTGTATTACCTTGGATCCTGACCCTAGTTTGTACTATTTGATGATGTGAAAATACGGCTAGTTTTACGATGGCACTAGTCTCTTTCTCGTATCCCTGCTATGCAAATATGAATGCAACCGTATTGATGTAGGTAAATATGAATTGGGATGATTTGAGAGTGTTTGATGCTGCAGCGCGTAT
>JAMOMM010000530.1 GCA_027067085.1 Hyphomicrobiales bacterium | reverse complement strand
CAACCGATATTGTGGTTTCCAACGGTGCAAAACAAGCACTAACAAATGCCATATACGCGACGGTCGATGCAGGTGATGAGGTTATTCTTTTGGCTCCATATTGGGTCGCATATGAAGGCATTATTCGCATGGCTGGCGGCGTGCCAATTATAGTTGAAGCTGGTATTGAGGACAATTTCAAAGCGCCAGCCCAGCGCATCAAAGAGGCTTTTAGCGATCGAACAAAACTACTCATTCTCAATTCACCTAATAACCCAACAGGGGCAATGTTTAATCGAAAAGAGCTGCAAGACATCGCCGACATTGTGATCGAGCACAATAACATGCTCGTGGTTTCCGATGAAATCTATGAATACATAACCTTTGATGAAGAGCACGTTTCAATCGGTTCATTACCAGACATGAAGGACCGCACGATTACCATCAATGGTTTCTCAAAAGGTTTTGCCATGACGGGTTGGCGGCTGGGTTATGGTGCGGCCTCTCCCGTCATCGCAAAAGCCATGGCAAAAGTTCAAGGCACGTTTACTGCAGGCGCTAATGCCTTTGTTCAAATTGCAGCCATTACGGCGCTTGAAAGCCCGCGCAATAGCGTTGAAGAAATGCGCCAGTCATACTTAGAGCGGCGCAACTTGGTCATAGCAAGCCTTAACAATATTCAAGGTATCACAACACCAAATCCTGCGGGCACATTCTATGCTTTCCCCGATATAAGCCAATTCTTGGGAACAACGTTTAAAGGCACAAAAATCAACACAGCAGATGAACTATGCGACTGGTTATTGGAAAAACATTTATTAGCAACGGTGCCAGGTTCAGCCTTTGGTGATAAAAACTGCTTACGCATTTCATTTGCTACTAGCCCTGACATTCTAATCAAAGCAATCGAGCGCCTTTCAAAAGCTCTCAACCAACTTAGGGCATAAAAAGGGTCAAAAAAAAGGCCAAAAAAAAGGCTGGTACAAAGACCAGCCTTCAATTTATTTGCACTCATAATTATTGAGAAATCCTCAACAATGCCAATGATTTGGCGATTTTTTCAAATGCCTCAGCAAGTTTAGCTGAGTTGGTTGCATCAAAGTAATGCGATGGACTTGTTGCACAAGATCTGAGCATATTTTTAGTCGCATTGTCAGTCACTTCAAACGCCACAGTATAAACTGTAATCTCCTCAGATGACGCTTTAATGTTGCGACAAATTTCAGCTGTTAAGCGATCAGAAGTCGAACGGCTACTGCCTTGGTGATCTTTCTGAGCATAACGAGGACTACGGGTGTTTTCCCCATCAGTCATCAAGACAATCGATTTGTTGACTTTAGCAGTCCCTCCCGTATCAAAGTCATCACTACCGTCATCATCATGGTCATCACTTAACCCATCAGAAGCATTGATTGGTTGCGCGTTAGAAACCACACGCCAGCCCCACATTAAACCAGCAGGAATATACGTTGATCCACTTGCATTCATACGACCAATTTCGCGGATGATTGCATCCTTATCGGCTGTTAATGGTGTTAACTCACGACTACAACGACGGTTCATTACACCAGGAATTTTCAAATCAGAACGGATGTCTTGTGTGTTATACGGATGGTTACGTGAAGCTACACATCCATACCAAATTGATCGCGTGTAATGCCAATAAGCCTGTCTGTAACGCGCACCTCTACGCCATTGGCAACTACGATAGCGATAACCACTGCGATAAAAACGACGACCATCACGCCAGTACCAATAACCTGAACGATACTTCCAGCGACAGTTATACCGCGTCCAACGATAATTCCAACGATAGCGACGTTCACGTCTATTCACATCATCTGGAATATCTGCCCAAGATGCATTACGGCGACTCAAACCAATATTCACATAATCTGAAAAAGGAACAATGCCAACGCGCATAACGCTATCCTCAGACTTCGCATCGTGCATAGTGTTCACAAGGTCACGCGCTGCAGATTTTAGTGCTGTTAATCTACTGCCTGACATCGATCCTGTATTATCAAGAACCAACGCAACATCAACGTTGCCAAACTCACGAGTTACTATTGATTTTGCTTTAACTTCAAATGAATCAATGCCAATCACACGAATTAAACTGGTTTCTAAAGTCGACTTGATAGTGACCTTTAATTTTCCGTCTTCAAGCTTTGTTACTTTCACAACAGGTGTCGAAAGTTTACCCTTGGCTTTCATATTACGGGAAATATAATCACCAACGATTGCTTCAAGCTCAGAAATGCTTTCCGATTGAGAAGCTGCTGCAGCAAGCGCCGCAGAGTCTACCATGTTTTGAAAATGAGCATTGACTTGTTGCCCTTTGGCATAATCAAGCCCTGCGCCCATTACAGCCACCATAGGCACTGCTGAAATAGCAAAAGCAATCGAAACATTGCCTTTGATGTTTTTGATAAATTTTTTCAAAATCCGCATTTTACTCACCTTACAAACCACCCTAAAACTCTAGGGAACAATCTTATTACGCATTAAACTTTAAACTACATTTTTTAATAACCGCTTATCAAAGGTAGTTTAAATTTTATAGTAATTTTCTTTGATATTCAGACAAGTGTTAACACCTCATTTACTTTTGAAAATCACTTGCTAATCCGCAATGTAATCAAAGACCGTGCAATTCCCTCAAAAGCCGCCGTCAGCGCCGATTCATTTTCTGCATCAAAGAAATATTGCTCATTCGTTGCGCAATTTCTCAACAGCTCTTTAACTTTAGGGTCCTTAACGGCAAACGTAATTGCATAAATTTTTATCTTTTGTTTATCATTTTTACCGGTACTTTTAATGTTCTCACACAACTCCGCCGTTAATTTGTTTGCAACCTTTTGGTCACCGCCATCACCGTCATGGGTTGGATAAGATGGCATTAAAGTATTCACACCATCGGTCATCAAAACAATAGCTTTAGTGTAATTTTTCTTCGACATTTTATTGTAATTAACACCGCCCTTTAATGGAGCAGCACTAGACAACGCACGCCAGCCCCAGATTAGACCAGCCGGCAAATAAGTTTCGCCTGTCGCTGTTAACGCATCAATTTTGTTAATTATTTCACTGCGCTTTTCTGTGAGTTCAGTTAACTCCTGAGCACAGCTGACATTCATTAAACCTGGAATTTTTTTGCCTAGCTTAATGTCTTTAACATTCAATGGATAATCACGAGACCCAACACAACCATACCATTTGTTAGTCGTCACATGGTCATATTTTTCAGTTCCCACAACTTTGTAATCATAGTCACATGCATGGTAACTACCAGAAGTAGTCACGCCATCATTAGTAGATGTCCAAGTTCTTGTGCCACAGTTTTTGGCACTACCTTTGACTTTTTCTGTGATGTTACGCGTTTTAGTTTCATGTTTTTCTGAATCAGGCTCAACATCCAACCACGGTTTATTACGGTTAGAAAGACCAACATTCACATAACGGCTAAACGGAACAATCGAAAATTTGAGGTCAGTTGAGGACCCTTTTTTATCATGCAACTCATTGACCATAATTTTAGCCGCTTTTTTCAGCGATTTCAATTTGCCATCGGCAAGCATAGATCCCGTATTATCAAGAACAAGCGCCACTTCAATATTGCCAAAATCACGAACCACAGTTGATTTGGCTTTAATTTTCATTTTATCAAAGCCAAGCATGCCCATGAAGCTGGTTTCAATTTTGCCCTTAGCAACAACTTTTAGTTTTGTATCTCCATGGCGCTTTAGTTTCACTTTGATTTTACCAACCAAAGCTTCTTCAACACCATTTTTAAGCAAATACTTTTTTACAATTTGCTTCAATTCTTTTTTGGACGCGCCTTCAGAGGCCCATGCAGCAAGTGCCGCATCATCAACAGCTTGTTGGAGAATATTTTGTGTTTGCGATGCTTTACCATAATCAAGAGCGAGCCCGCCTGCCATAATCATTGGCACACCAGCAATTGCAAATGTCACTGCAACATTGCCATTTACCGCTTTCAAAAATTTCAACAATCTAGACATCAAATCCATCCTCTAAAAAGCAAAACCACGCTTAGTGTCCATAATCGCGTCCTTTTCTAACGATAAAATACTAAAACCAGATTACTGAGAATGGTTAATCTACTCATCCAATTTAGCTGAATTTTTCGACATCGGCAAAACTTGGCACCCCTTTCATAAACCTGAAGTCTTTGTCTTTTTGCATACTTTCCATCGCCCCTTTCAGAGCACCAGTCACAAATTGCATTGTACGTGGACCCATTGAAACACGGCAAACACCTGCCATTTTTAGTTGATTTAAAGTTGGGGTGTTTTCATCCATAACAATAACGCTAATGGGTGCTGCAATTGCTTTTTTCAAATCCGAAATAATATTAACATCAGCTAAACCTGGGATGAAAACACAGTCAGCCCCTGCGGCAATCCATACCTTACCGCGCGCAACCGTATCTTCAAAAACCGTTTGCCCCTTGTTACCAAGTAGATAGCCGTCTGCCCGCGCATTGATATACATATCAACACCGCTTTTCACACAAACGTCACGCGCGGCCCCAATGCGGCTTTGCATTTCCTCAATATCACGCTGTCCTTGTGGCACCCCGCTGTCTTCAATATTAAACCCAACAGCACCCGCTTCAATGACCCCTTTAACAGTAATCGCCACATCTCGAGGTTTTTCACCAAACCCGCGTTCAATATCTGCGCTTACTGGCATGTCAACGCCATTACAAATGCGCGAAACAACCCTTAGCGTTTCATCTCGCGACAAACCTTCGCCATCACTAACACCATAAGACCAAGCAATGCTTGCACTTGCCGTTGCAATGGCAGAGAACCCACAGGATTTCAACGTCCGCGCGCTGACGACATCCCAGCAATTTGGCAACAAAAGCACCTCATCCTGACTATGCAACGCCCTAAATTTTACTGCTTTTTCTGTCTGATTCATGTCAAACCTCCATTTCAACCCTCACTGTACGATAAGGCTCAATCAGGTAAAGTTGTTTTCATCTGTTATTTGATTTGTTTTTTTATTGTCTAACCGCACAATTCCCCCTAAAACCAATAAAACATAACAAGAGTTCTTTTAAGGGGGGAGCTTTGTCAGCGGGATTAAAAGTACGCCACGTCTCCAAATCATTTGGTGGCATCAAGGCCGTGAACGATTGCAATTTAGAAGTTGAAGCTGGCTCCGTCACTGGATTGATCGGCCCAAATGGTGCGGGTAAAACCACGCTGTTCAACATGTTGGCAGGTGCGTTTGCGCCCACCAGTGGTCAAATCCTCTTGGGCGATGAAGACATAACGGGCCTACCCTCCAATGAGTTATTTGGCAAAGGTTTGCTACGCACATTTCAAATCGCTCATGAATTTTCCAACATGACGGCGATGGAAAACCTAATGATGGTGCCAGGCGACCAACCAGGCGAGAACCTGTTCTCAACATGGTTCACCCCCTCAATCGTCCGTGACCGCGAGGCCGAAATTAAGGCACGCGCCAATGAGG
>JAMOMM010000529.1 GCA_027067085.1 Hyphomicrobiales bacterium | reverse complement strand
GAGCTTGCAAATATTTTGGCGCTTGATGAGGTGAATGAGTTGAGATTTGAGTGCGAATTGCAACCTTGGAAAAAAGGCGGTGTGCGCATTACTGGTGATGTTTACGCAAAAGTGCGTGAAATTTGCGTGGTCTCGCTTGATTCATTCGAAACTGAGATAAACGAAAAAGTCGATCGGTACTTTTTGCACCCAACCCAATCATCGCCGAAAGATGACATTATCGACCTTGAGAACATCGATTTAGACGAACCTGATGAAATTGATGATGGATCGATTGATTTGGGCGCGATTGCGATCGAAACTTTGGCTCTAAATTTATCCTCTCACCCTAGAAAGCCAGGTGTGAAATTTGACGATCATATCGAATCTAAACCTGAGCAAAAAGAGACGCAAGAACGCAAAAATCCGTTTGAAGTGCTCAAATCGCTAAAATCTGAATAGAATCAAACTTGTGTCCAACCACTCTCAGCTTGCAGTATTAGTTTTGAATCAGGCAATTTTCGCGCTAATGTCACAGATTAGGGAATCGTTTGCTTAATGAGGGTTAGCTCCAAATAATGTCTACTCAGTTGAAAATTGCCGTTGATGGTATGGGCGGCGACTTCGGTCCTGAAGTCATTGTACCTGGCCTTGCTATCGCGTTAGAGCGAGAACCTGCGCTTGAAGTGTTGCTGTATGGTGATAAAGCAAAAATCCAACCATTGCTTGATTCTCACCCAGAATTAAACAAAGCCACGACCTTGTTTCATACAGACATAGCGATCACGATGGATGAAAAACCATCGGCAGCTTTGCGTCGTGGGCGGCGCGGGGCGAGCATGTGGATGGCCATTCAGGCGGTTAAAAAGGGTGAAGCAAGCGCAATCATTTCGGCAGGTAACACTGGCGCGTTAATGGTGATGTCTAAAATATTGCTCAAATCAATGCCGATGCTACCGCGCCCTGCTATGGCTGCAATTTGGCCGACAACACGGGGCCATTCAATAGTGCTTGATGTGGGAGCAAACATCGGAGCGGTTGCCCATCATTTGGTTACATTTGCTGTTATGGGCGAAGCGATGGCCAGATGTGTATTTGGCCTTAAACGCCCGACCGTTGGCTTACTGAATGTTGGCGTTGAAGAAGTCAAAGGTCTTGATGAAGTAAAAGAAGCCGCTCGCCTTTTGCGCGAATCTAGCTTGCCGATTGAATATTGCGGGTTTGTCGAGGGAGACGATATTAGTCGCGGCACAGTTGATGTTATTGTGACCGAAGGTTTTACTGGAAATATTGCCCTCAAAACGGCAGAAGGCACGGCTCGACAATTCGGGAAATTCTTAAAAGACGCACTTGGCAGCACATGGATGAGCAAACTTGGGTATCTTTTTGCACGCGGGGCATTTCAAGCCGTTCGCGAAAAACTTGACCCAAACAATAATAATGGCGGGGTTCTGTTGGGCCTAAATGGCATTGTTGTAAAGAGCCATGGTGGGGCAGAAGCGCGCGGGTTTGCAAGCGCTGTAAATCTTGCCACAAACATGGTATCTAACGGCCTACTCGAAGCAATTGCAGCTGATGTTGAACATCTCCAACCTGCTGAAAAACAAGAAAAATAGTTCAAATGACGACACCAAATAGCACCATCCGTTCTGTTGTATTAGGAATCGGCTCGTATCTCCCTGAAAAAATCGTAACGAATGATGATTTAGCCAAAATTGTTGATACATCTGATGAATGGATCCGCGAACGAAGTGGCATTCATCAACGACATATTGCAGCTGACGGGGAATTGACCTCAGACTTAGCGCTGCACGCGGCAAAACGTGCGTTGGCAGACGCTGGCATCGACGCGCAAGAAATTGATTTGATCGTGCTCGCAACCTCAACACCTGACAACACGTTTCCCGCTACAGCGACAAAAGTACAAGCAGCACTAGGCATAAATCATGGTGCCGCCTTTGATGTTCAGGCCGTATGCTCAGGCTTTGTTTTTGCAATGACCACCGCCGATGCACTCATTAAGTGTGGTCAGGCACAAAAAGCCTTGGTCATAGGTGCCGAGACTTTCTCACGCATTTTAGACTGGAAAGACCGCGCAACTTGTGTGTTGTTTGGCGATGGGGCAGGGGCTGTGGTGCTTGGCGCAGAACAAGGCCAAGGCACCAATGATGATCGCGGGATTTTGGCCTCTAAGTTGCGATCTGATGGCCGACATTATGATAAACTTTTTGTCGACGGCGGCGTGTCCTCAACACAAACCGTTGGCTATTTGCGGATGCAAGGACCAGAAGTATTCAAGCATGCGGTAAAGAATATTAGCTCGGTTGTTTTGGAAACGCTGGAAATTGCCGACATGCCAATTTCGCAAGTTAATTGGTTTGTGCCGCACCAGGCAAACAAGCGGATTTTGGACGGCGCCGCAAAAAAATTGAAACTAACACCAGAGCAAGTTGTGGTTACTGTCGACAAGCACGGAAACACTTCGGCGGCCTCGGTTCCGCTCGCGCTTGATGTTGCGGTGAAAGATGGCCGAATCAAAAAAGACGACGTTGTTCTTCTTGAAGCGATGGGCGGTGGTTTTACGTGGGGGGCGGTGCTTTTGCGTTGGTAAGAGTGCTATTTTACTTGTTTCGCAAGTCTGCGGCGCTAAGTCCTTGACTTCATGTGCTTTTAGCCATATCCTTTGCGCAATTCAGCTGGGCAGGGCATAGGAATGACTGGTAAAACATTAACAAGAGCAGATTTAAGCGAAGCAGTTCACCGTAGTGTTGGGCTGTCACGTACGGAATCATCTGAGTTGGTCAAAACCACTTTGGATTTGATTTCTGATGCACTTGTCGCTGGAGAAAATGTTAAGTTATCATCCTTTGGCACCTTTATGGTTCGTCAGAAATCATTGCGCATTGGTCGTAATCCAAAAACTGGCGAAGAAGTTCCAATTGAACCTCGCAGAGTACTGGTATTTAGACCCAGTCACCAGATGAAAGCCAAGGTGAACGGTGAAGATACCGAAGGCGAATAACTGTTTGTCAGTTGTATAACGAATTTCCCTAGAGCGCTTCATGTTTTGTTTGAACCGCAAACACAATATGAAACGCAACAATATCAATTTCCTTAGTAGGTGTTTGGGCTTCATTGCGAAGCAGAAATACTTTATAAGTGGGCCAGTTGCCCAAACGGCGCGGAGTTAAAATAATTGGAAAAGGCGGCGGACGCATTTCGAACCATCAGCGAAGTGGCTGAAGAGCTTGATGTGCCTCAACATGTATTACGATTTTGGGAAACTAGATTTTCACAAATCCGGCCGATGAAACGCGGCGGTGGACGGCGCTATTATCGCGTCAATGATGTTGATTTGCTCAAAGGTATTCGCGCGTTATTGTATGGCAAAGGCTATACGATTAAAGGCGTGCAACGCATTATCAAAGAACGCGGTGTCTCTCACCTTGCCGACATCGGCAGGGGCCAAGAACATCACGGCGATAGTGAACCTGCATCGGACCACACAATCACGGGGAAACTAACGTCAGCTAAGCCAACGGTTTCGCGTTCTAATCCACCAAAAGTAAATGACCAAGATGCATCGAGCGTACAACCTGCGGGCGTGATTGCTGGCCTGACTGACGTACAAAAAGAAGAGCTAAAACTAGCCTATGCTGATTTGTCAGCCGCCAAGCGCATATTGACTGGCGAAAAGAAAACTTAAAGCTTTTTATTCCACATTCAAAATGATATACGGCTCGTACTGGGACGATGAAGGCGATAAAACGCGCCTCACCAAAACAAAGTCGGAGCGTAGCGCAGCCCGGTAGCGCACTACACTGGGGGTGTAGGGGTCGGAGGTTCGAATCCTCTCGCTCCGACCAATAAAATCAATGACTTAGCTTATTAGCTACTTTTTGTTTTGTTTACTTGGTCACACAGTGGTCACATTTGGCTACAGTTTTTGCCTGTATGGGGCGAATACGATAAGTTCAAGTAAATTCGTCAATGAGCCAAATTCCGTATCTATTTGCGATAGTTTTCCACAATTCGTGCATCCATGAATTTTGTTGCAGTCTGAGTCTTGCGTTTTCAGACCGTCTTATTTAGATTCTTGAATATCAAAGGTATGGCGAAGTCGAAATAAATATTAATTTTTAACGCAGCTAAGGCGTGAGAACGCTTTAAGAGTCTCTACAAATAGACCAGCGCGTAGACGCGGGCGTGTAGTGAATTGATCATATATAAAACAGGGTAAAAACGACGGTGTTATTATTGCTTAGGCAATAGGCAGGTCGTATTGGCGAATCTAAAGGTTGAACAAAACAAGAAACTAAACAGGATTTTTATACATGTTCTCAAACCCAGAAATTGCGTTCTATTCAGATAAACAGCTTGATATTGTAACCAGCTTGTCCCGCGCCACGCGTTGGCGTATGCGTCGCAACGGTACATTTCCTAACCCAGTTCACTTGTCAAAAGGGCGTATGGGTTACCCGCGAAAAATGATTGATGACTGGTGTGCTTCGAGGCTTGAAGGTGTGGAGTTTTAACCCGCGCTTGCTTCACAACAATAAAAAGCCCTGAACTTGTGACGGTTCAGGGCGAATAAAGCTTTCAACTGGCTTTGATCAATTCTCATAGAAAGAACTAATACCATGACTGTATTGGCTACCAAACCAAAACACAACAAACAATCAGGATCTAAATCTAAGAACGGGCACGTTATCGCCTGCAACCCATTGTTTGCTCAAACGCTAATTCGATTAAAATTTTTTAGCAATAAATCGCATTCAATTACAATTGTGACAGGGGCGCGCAACGATGGCTAAAAGCAAAAAGAAATACCAAAAGCCCTACAAAGAAATCATGCACCCAGATGAACGATTTACCCAAATATCGCGAGGTTATATGAAAGGTGATGCGTGGTTATCATTAAGCCCCTATGCCCGCCTATTACTCATTTACATGCGTACTTTATGGAATAAGCACAACAACGGCGATATAAATATGTCGGCCCGTTTTGGGGCTACTATTTTGAAATGCGCCCCAAGCACAGCTCATAGAGCACTCAAAGATTTAACGGCAAAAGGCTTTATTGTTGCACGTAAAAACGGCACCTTAGGCATAGTGGGCAATGGGGTTGCGACCGCATGGGAATTAACTGATTTTCCAATGGGTAACAAGAGTCCAAGCCAGCTTTACAAGCGCTTTAAATCAAAGAGTCAAAAACAAAATCCCGTGCCTCCAGCGGTACACCAAAACCGCGATTTGAGCACACCTAAAGCAGAAAGCGTAAGCGATTTGAATACGGGTGTACGTAATTTAAGTACAGGAAGGGGGGTAAAAGAGGGGCAAAGTGTATTCAATTCGCGTACATATATACAACATACACCACACCCTACCTCCCTAAATATAAATCCCAATAATCTCCCTTCGAATTTTTGTGATCAAAATGATCATTCAGACTTAGCCAGTAAATTAGGTTCAAACGGTTGGGAATTGTTGCTCAGTTTGTCTGATGATCAAG